>JAFWPT010000013.1 GCA_017509375.1 Bacteroidales bacterium
AGGAGCTGGTCCTGATTGGTTACGCCGGTTATGGTAACGGTCCTTGTCTGCCAGCTTCCGGTGCCGATACCAAGCGCATAGCCGCTGTCCAGCGCTCCGCTTCCGGTGTATTTGCCGAAACTTGGGCTGGTCTTGTCGGTGGTGGAATTCATCGTAAGGTTGGAACAGACGAATACGCCGACGTCACCGTTGCTTTCATACATGCGGTCTGTAACCGTCACCTCGATGGTTGCGGTGTATCCGTCCGGGATGCCGGCAAGTTTAGGCGTAACGATGTGAGTACGGGCATTATTGGAAGTTGTTGCGCAGCGGAAATAACCAACTCTTGAGTACACGGCGCTGTTTCCATAGAAGCCCCAGCCGTGGGACATACGGGTGCCTTCGGTAATTTCGAAGTTATTGCCCCAGAGGCGAGTGCTGGTAGAAATATATTTTTCAAACGAGCCTTCAGGGTTCTCTCCGGTAATGGGGGCCAGCGTGTGAGGACTGGGCATAAAGCCGGCGGCACCGTCGAACTCGTCCGGTCCGTAGTGAATCTCTGAGAAATCCTCGCCAAGGATAATGTCGCCAACACCGGCATTCCTCACGGTAGAGGCATCTACCCTTGTGAAAGGAAGAGTAGTAGCCTTCACAGCGTTGGAAGACTTGACGGCACCTTCCGTTGTATCTATCACCTTGAACCAGTAGTTCGTATCCTGCTCCAGGCCGCCGAAGACAAAACGAGGCTGCCTCGGCTTCGCCGGATTGCTATTATCGTACCAGCAAGAGTGATCGGCCGGAATGTTATGGCTTACAACAAGTTGGGAACAAGCCTCATCCTTGTAAAGGGCTATCGTATAAGGCTTGGAAACATCATCTGCTACAGAGATGCCTTCTGTCCAGGTGAAGGAGAGGGAAGACGATGACGCAATGCCAAAACTGGCCTGGATATCGGGCACCTCCTCCAGAGAAACAATCTGCACTTTCACATCGTCCAGGAAGAAGCGGTTCTTGGTATCGATGTCTTCGTATGAACCGATGATTAGGCAGCTGTTGCTGTTTACACCCTCTATCCTTATGGTTTTGGTGGTCCAGCTCTTTACTTCAGTGTCAAGCGGATAACCTCCGGAGAGCGAAGCGCCGGTGTACTTGCCGCCGGAGCTGGAGAACTTGGGATCCGTACTTTCCTTCTGATCCGGTGCAAGGACAAGCGTAAGGGAGGAATGGTCATTGACGAAGACTGCGACATCGGCGCCACTGTTGTATACGCTGGAAGTTACGGTAACATCCACAGTTGCTCTCTTTCCCTCCGGGATGCCGGAAAGTGCAGGAGAGACAATATGGGTGCGCGCGCCGGAGGACGATGAGCCAACACGGAGATAACCGGCATAGGCAAACACGGAACTGTTGCCGAAGAAGCCCCAGTTGTACAGACGCTTGTCGGAGGTTACCCTGGTCTCTCCGTATATTCTGCCTGAAGTATTATCGAATACCTGGAAATTGCCGTCATCTTTCGTGATGTTCCCGACAACCGGCTCCAGTGGTTTGCCTGAAGGAATGAAGCCGGCAGCATCGGCAAGCATATCGGCCCCCCAGGCAATCTCGCTGAAGTCCTCGGCAAGGATGACGTCGCCTGCACCGGCGTTGGTTACCGTCGAAGGATCGACCACCGTGAACGCCTCGGTCGTACCGGAGACCACGTCGGACACGTCGCCGTTCCTGGAGTTATGCACCTTGAAGTAATATGTGGTCGAAGGAGTGAGGCCGCCGAATGTGAAGCGGAGCGCCTTGCTGTCCCAGCAGGAGTTGCCGGCGGAAATGTCGAAGGACACCTGAAGGTCGGAACAGGCGGCATCGCGGAAGAGTTCCAGCCTATACGGCAACGCTGCATCTTCGGCGGCAGTTCCGCCGACGGTCCAGCCGAAAACGAGGGAGGACGATGAGGCTGAAACCCACTTCGCCTCGGGCTTTTTGTACTCGACTTCGCTCTTGTATTCCTCGATGTTGAACTCCTTGGGACGGTTCATCGTCTCGGTATAGACCTTGCCGTAGCGGTCCGTGACCTTAACGGTTACGGGGGTGTCCGGAGCAGACGCCGTAGCCTGGAAGAAGTGACGCCACTTGGCCGTACTGAAGGTGGTGGTACCGCTGTTCTTATTCAGGCGCGGGATGGTCATGGCCTCGATATGAAGCGGATCGTAGACGCCTACCTCGGCCACATCCAGAGGGGCTTCATTCTCAGAGATTTCCACCTTCCAATCGTCGTCATAATCCCACACATTCACCAGAATCACGTTGTCACCGTAACTCTGGATATGGTTGTAGTACTTGCTATAGCCAGATTCAGTTGAACGGTCACTGGAAATCACCTTTTTCACTTTGTTCATGTCGTAAGCCCGGAACTGATACTCGCGGGGCTGGCAGGCGGCCTGGTAGTAATGAGTGCACTCAGTGCCGTTGACAGTCCATTCGGTCCATCCGCCCGGGGCGCCGTCCTGTGCAATATGGATGCCGGGCGTATGATAACCGCTCCACCACCAGCTGGCGCAGATGGCGCCGCTGTTGTGTTCCGTGAAACCAGGGGCCCAGTCGCGGTGGAAGATGTTGTGTGTATGGCCGCTCAGGAAACGCACGTTGTAGCCTGAGAAGATGCCGATGAAGCTGTCCAGGTCGGCATCCTTGCCGTTGAGTTGCTCGCCCCAGCTGATGCCGGACGGACGAGCCAGAGGCTCATGGGCTGTTACGAAGACGGGGGTGGACTTGTCCACGTACGAAAGGTCCTTGCGCAGCCACTCCAGCTGCTCCGCCGTGAAATTCTTGGCGTACTTGCTGCGGTTTTCCTCGCCCGGCTCCACTCCCGTGAAGTCCATATTGTCCATTACTATGTAGTGGATCTTGCCCAAATTGAAGGAATAGTAGTCCGGAGCAAGATTCTGGGTGAACTTGATGGCCTTGTAGTAGTCTCCGGCCGATTCCATCTCGTTGTCGTGGTTGCCCATCGTGTGGAAGAACGGAATGCCGGAGAAGTATCCGTTGACCGTGAGAAGATAGTCCTGGAAGCCGTAATTGTTGGCTATCCAGTACATGTCCCAGGTCATGTCGCCCAGCGTCAACGCGTACACCTTGCCGGGCGCCTCATCCATGGCCTTGCGCAGGTGGCCGGCAACCTTCTCGAACTGAGCCAGGTCACCGGTGCGGCGTGCCAGGTGAATGTCGCCCAGCACGAACAGGGTGTAGTCGTCGTTGGATGACTGCACAAGCTCGAAGTCCACCTGCTCCGCTTCTTCCACGCCAGACTTCAGGGGCTTCCATATCTGCGGCAGAACGCCCTCAACCGGTGCCTCGTAGCCCGATGGCAGGATTACGAACACGTAGTTCCACTTCTTGTCCGACTCTATGCTGTAATTGCCGTCAGCATCTGTCTGCACTATCTCCACGCCGTCCGATACCAGCACGCCGGGAACGCCGGCGCCGCCGCAGCTCACACGGCCGTAGATGTTGCCGGAGACAGTCTCCTCCGCCACGTAATCTATGCCCGTGCTGTACATGGTTCCGGCCGCATAGGGCTTGGAAGGCACCGCAGTGCGCACCATACGGCCGCCCTCAGTGTCGGTGATCTCAACCCTCAGGCCCTCAGCCGTCAGGTCTGCGGGGGACATCGCAAGGATGATAGGCTCGCCGGCAGGAATGCCCTCCGGCGAAACTACGCACACATAGTCCAGGGCCTGCTCCGATGCCGTGATGCCGCTGAAGTCCGTGCTGAACGCGCCCGAGAGCTTGATACCCTCGCCCAGGGCCTGCAGCTTTACCGAGGCTATCTTTACCTCCGGCGCTGCGTTGGGGATTATCTTGAACAGGGTCACCGCCGGGGTGAAACTGATGGTCTCCGATTCGGAACTGCCAAGCATCACGAAGGCCGACGGGTCGTAAGTCCCTGCGCTCCACACTTGCTGCGAGGGGATGGTGACGGTGGCTGCCCCGGCGCTGTATCCGGAGGCTGCGGATGCAGGGTACACCGCTTTGTACGGTGCCTGCACTCCGCTGAGCACAAAGTACGCCTTGGCTGCGCCGGCATACTCCGCGCCCAGAGGCTGGGAGACGATGCCGTTGACGCTTATCTCGTCCCCCTCGCTCCAGCGGTTGGGGTATGCGCTGCCCTCGGGCTCGCCGAGGGCGGTGCGCGTCTCTGGTAGTTCTGCGGAAAGGGTGACCGGCTCCTGAGGAACCACTGGCTCGTCCTGGGCCGCTTCCCTGGTGCAGGAAAGGGCTGCGAGCGCGAGTGCGAAAAGAATGTACTTTTTCATAACTCTATCCCCAGTTTTCAATTCCAGCATCTTCCTCGCCGATGTCCACAAGGTCACCGGACAGTTCGCAAAGTGAGACGGCCAGCGGATAATCCGCCAGATCCATTTCCGGGGCAAAGTATCCCCCTCGTTTCCTGTCTATCATAATTTTCTTGTAATTAACAACATAAAAGCAGCAAGCGCCTTTGCACACTGATTATTGGGACCCCGGGCGCCGGTCAGGGCGCCCGGGGCAAAAGAGGGGTTGACTACCAGTCCTGAACTACGAGATGTCCGTCACTTATAACGGAGCTGAGATCGGCTGTGGACCCTGCACCGCCGACGAGAATACCGATAGTTACATCCGAGATGTCGTTCACGGTATTGTTGTTCACGTTGTCCTTCCTTACGGTGCCGGGAGCAATCGTACTGGGATGGGTCTCGTCGCCCTTCTGGATGGTGATGGACCATGTGTTAGCCTTCGTACACCAGAACAGACCCGTTGTGGTCTTGCTGCCCCAAACGGTACCCGCAAGTTTGTGTCCAATCATTGTGAACGAATTGTCATTCGGTCCTTCGGGAGTACCTATCAAACCGGCCGTGTAGTTTTCACCGCCTACCGTTGCCGCGTGCGTATCAATAGTAGCCCTTGAATACCAATAATAGTGTTTGGTGGTATTGGGTTTCGGGCATCCGACAATACCGGCCGCCCAGATGGAGGCCGTAGTGGTGCAGTCAACTGTGACGTTACCGGTATTACGGCAGTTGTTGAAGTTGAAGGAAGCGTTGCTGATCCATCCGCCGATACCACCGACATTAACATTTGTGCTGCCCTTGTCTCCGGTGACATAGATATCTCCGGAATTACGGGCATACTGCGTCTTGATACCGGTAGTTGTATAACCGGCGACACCTCCGATGCAAAGATCTCCGCCGGCGCTCTTGGCAGGGCCGGAGTTATCGGTAATGTTACCGCTGTTGGTGCTATACTTTTTGCTGGAACCAGTCATATTGAAATAACCACTGCTGTTCCTTCCGAACAGACCGCCGATGAAAATATTCTTGGCGCTGCCGGAGTTTTCGATATTACCGGAATTGTCAAATCTATACTTAGCGTCACTGCCTGCATCGGAAATTTTGTTGTTTTTGCCCAGATATCCAATGATTCCTCCTATAACGTTAGCAGTCGTCGCATCCCCGGAATTGGAAATGGCGCCGCTGTTGGTGTTATCCATGAAGGTGGCGTTGATGTCCAGATATCCGAACAAACCGCCGATGTAGTTATTGGGCGCTTCGCCGGAATTGGAAATGGCGCCGCTGTTGGTGTTGTCCTCATAGGTACCATGGCGTAACCATGCAATAATACCGCCCACATTGTTGCTGGACTCTGAATTGCCATTGTTGCTGACAGTGCCGCTATTGGTGCAGTCCTCGACCGTGAGATTACAGCTGCTGCTGGCCCCGTTACCGGCCTGGCCGATGATACCGGCCACGGAAATAGCCTTGTTCCAGTTGGCATTGTTGGTTACGGTGCCGTAATTTTCGCAGCCTGAGATGTTGAACTGCGTGTCCCAGAAGCATCCTAATACACCACCGATGATCAGCTCACCTCCGTTGCCGCTGGCACTGGTGGTTTCGTTGGTGACGGAAGCCTCGTTGGTGCAGCCGGTAACAGTAGAGCCGCTATTGGCCTTACCAATGAGACCGCCGATGCGATGCTCTTCGGTAACGCCGCCGGCAACATTGAACGTCACGCTTCCCTTGGAAGTACAGCCTGTCACGGTTCCGGAGACCTTGTTGGCAAGGATACCCAGATCTGCCTGGTCTGCGGTGATGTTCAGGGTGGAATTAAGGGTGAGGTTCTTTACGGTTCCTTTCAAGTCATTGAACATAGGCTTTGTGAGGCCGCTGATCGTATGTCCCCTGCCGTCCAGTGTTCCTTCGTAGTCTTCGATAGTAGCGAATGCGGCAGCAGTGGATGAAGAGACCTCGAATGAAGAAACAACATCGGCTTCAAGAGTCTTGTTGCCACCGGATACGGCACTCACGAAGGCCTGGAAGGTGGCGTCGTCCTTGATCTTCATGACCGGATCGTCGGCAAGACTTACAATCGTAACCTTGACGTCGGAAATGCTGAATCGGTTCTTGGTATCTATGTTCTCGTATGAGCCGATTGCAAGCTGGCAGCTGGAATCGACATTGGAAATGGTCACCGACTTGGTCGCCCAACTCTTCACCGTAGTAATGCCAAGGGCGTGGCCGTCGGAAAGTAAAGCGCCTGTGTACTTCTTATATGAACCGCTTTCAGTATCGGTCGTGCCGTTCATTGTGAGATCTTTCTCTACAAAGACTGCGACGTCATTTTCGTTTGACTCGTGCCTCGTGGCGGTTACAGTTACCTCGATTCGCAGCCAAACGGCAGCGCAGTTCCTGGATCGGTTTCTCTCCGAAAGCCGAGCCTGCGATGCTCCGCAGCTCCTCCGGGAAGTCCGACGCAGGGACCCGAGTATTGATTCCGATCCCGACGATCAGGTAGTTCACCTGTCCGCTCTCACAGTCCAGCGAGGCCTCTGTCAGGATCCCGCAAACCTTTCTGCCGCCCACATAGATGTCGTTGACCCACTTGATTTCCGCATTCACCGGGGCAAGGCTTTCGATCGCCTCTGCCACCGCCACGGCGGCACAGGCCGTAATGCTCGTGGCGTCCACCGCCTGCAGAGCGGGACGCAGCAGAATGCTCAGATAGATTCCGCTGTCCGGCGGTGAATA
>JAFWPT010000060.1 GCA_017509375.1 Bacteroidales bacterium
GGGGGATAGTAGCCGGGGCCGCTTGCGGCCCATCTCGGCCTCTACGGCAGAAGGCCTCCAGCGCATGCTGAAGGCCTTCTGGCGGAGAGGACGAGATTCGAACTCGTGGTACGGAATGACCCGTACGTCGGTTTAGCAAACCGGTGGTTTCAGCCACTCACCCACCTCTCCAATCACACCACGCTTCGTCAAACGGGACTGCAAATATAATTAATATTTTGGAATTTCCGCATTGACGGATAAAAAATCAGTTGTTATCTGCAAATGCAAGGGTCGCTACGGAAATCCGGACGGAGTCACCGAAGTGTTTCCTTATTGCTTCGCAGCAGGCTGCAATGGTGGCGCCGGTGGTGAAAACGTCATCTATTAGCAGTATGCGGGCAGCCTGCAGGGATGCATTTGCTCCTTCGCGGACGGCAAATGCCCCGTGGACATTTTTTCTGCGTTCTTCTCCGGAAAGCTTGGTCTGGGTAGCCGTATGCCGTACCCGTTTGAGCAAGTCCGGCTCATATAGGGCCCCGAGCCGCCGTGCAATTTCCCGTGCAATTATTTCCGACTGGTTGTATCCCCGTTTAAACCGTCTGCTGAAATGCAGTGGTACGGGGCATACTACGTCTGTCTGCCGCCAAAAATCATACTCTGCCAGGCGTTCGGCCAGCAGGCCGGCAAAGTAGCGGCCTGCACGGAAGTTCCGGCCATACTTCAAGGCTTGGGTTATGCGGCCGTAACTCCCTTCCTTATAGTAAAACAGCGCTGCGGCCCTGCTATATGCCGGAGCCCCGTCCAAGAGGGCGTTCAGCCGGTCGGCCATAGGGTTGTGTGGCATTGCTTCAAAATGAGTGAAAGGCAGGTCGGCCAGGCACACGCAGCACAGATGCTTCTCGGAGGGCAGCAGCTGACGCCCGCAACACAAACACGCCCGCGGCATCAAAAGGTCTGACAGCGAGAGCGTTAAAGTTTTCAAGTCAAGTCTGGCGAGTCTGCGGTCCAAAGGAGAGAAGTTTAGCTTGTAAGTCCGCCGCAGCAATCAATGACCTGTGATGTCACGTAAGTGGAGAGGTCGCTGGCAAGGAAAAGTGCCACTCCGGCAACTTCATCCTTGGTGCCCCAGCGGTGAAGAGGGATGTAATTCAGCCAGTAGTCTTTAATCTTCTGGCTCAGGGAGTCCAGCAGGCCGGCGTCGATGAAGCCTGGCGCAAGCACGTTGGCCCTCACCCCGCGGCTGCCCAATTCTTTGGCGACAGACTTGGCGAGTCCTACCAGTCCGCCCTTGGAGGCTGCGTAGTTGGTCTGTCCGATATTTCCGTGCTGCCCGGCCGAAGACCCCATGAAAATGATGCTTCCACTGCGCTGACGGGCCATTATGCCGCTTACAGCCTGAGTATAATTGAACGCCGATTTGAGGTTGTTGCTTATAACCTCGTCCCATACATCCTCGCTCATGCGCATCATCAGAGCGTCGCGGTTGATGCCGGCGTTGTTCAGCAGCACGTCTATGCGCCCGAAGCGTTCCATTACCTTTTCCACAACTTCGTGGGCGGCGCCGAAGTCCGCCGCATCCGATTCAAACGCGCACACATGCCCTAGAGCGGAAAGCTCGTCCAGAAGACCCTCCGGGAGGGTGCGGCAGGTGAACGCCACGCTGGCTCCCTCTTGAAGGAAGCGGCGTACTATAGTGAGGCCGATCCCCCTGGAACCGCCTGTCACCAATGCAACTTTTCCGTCAAGGAGCCCCATAAGCTAGTCCTCCGCCATTGCTGATTCCACCTCGTCGGGAGATATTGGCAGACGTCTGCTGCCAAGCCTGCGGGCTCCTTCCGGAGTTACCAGCACGTCGTCCTCCAGACGTATGCCTCCGAAGTCGAGGTACTTCTCCAGAGCGTCGTAGCACACGCGTCCCTTGTCGGTTCCCTCCGCTTTCCATTGGGCGATGAGAGCCGGAATGAAGTAGATGCCCGGTTCGTCCGTAATCACGTTGCCTGGAGTAAGCCGGCGGGCCATACGCAGGCTGCCGAGCCCCAGCTGGGACGAACGTGTCTGGTCGTCGTCGTAGCCCACGAGATTCTCTCCGAGGTCCTCCATGTCATGCACGTCGAGCCCCATGTTGTGACCCAGGCCGTGCGGCATGAAGAGGCCGGCTATGCCGTCGGCTACCATTTCATCGAGGTCGCCGCGGACCAGTCCGAGCTGACCCAGGCGGTCCAGCATGTGGCGGGCGGCGGCAATATGTACGTCCCTGTACGCGGCGCCAGGCTTGGTGAGTCCGAAAGCAAGTTCGTTACATTCGTACACTATCTGGTAGATGTCGCGCTGCTTCGGGGTGAAGCGGCCTCCGGATGGATAGGTGCGGGTGTGGTCCGACGCATAATGCTCATTGCTCTCGGCTCCGGCGTCCACCAGCAGCAGGCGCCCGGGTTCCACGGGACAAGCATGCGAATGACAGTGGAAAATCTCCCCGTGCTGCGTGAGTATGGTGGCGAACGAGGTCCCCCAGCCGTAAGACAGGGTTACTCCTTCCATATCGCCTACGATTTCTTGCTCGATGCGTCCAGTGCGTATGCCCTTGCGGGCGCAGGTATGCATGGCGTAGCCTATTTCAGCGACGCTGTCCAGCAGTGCTATTTCCTCCTCGTCCTTCACCAGACGCATTTTGACCACGGCGCGGACGAGCGGCTCGGAAGCCAGCGGGCAGCCTTTTTTACCGGCGCTGAAGCAGTCTGCCGGAGCGGCGCCTATGAGGCCGCCTATCTTTACGGCGTTGTACCAACGGGATACGGGCAGCCAATGTACCCGGCGGCCTGCGGCAATCGCGGCTGTCACGTCCCGGTCGAAACTGGCATAGCCCGCACTGTCCTGTACTCCGGCGCCGGCGGCAAGCGATGCCACCGACGGCATGGGCCCGGTCCAGATGATATCGTCTATTTCATAATCGTCGGCATAGATTCTCTCGGCCCCTGAATCGAGGTCCAGCACTGCGGCGAAGCGCGGCTCATCTATGCCGAAGAAATACAGCCAGTTGCTATCCTGACGCCATTTGTAGGCATTGTCCCTGTACTGGGCTGCAGAATCAACGTTTCCAAGGAAAATCACAAGCCCTTTTTCGCCGCTCAGCAGCGAGCGCAGGCGGTTGCGCCTTTCAAGATATTTGTTCATAGCAAAATGTTTCCGTTACAAATAACATGCTTTATACACGACGAATCGGCAGCATATACCCAATTGGATACCAGATTGTGGCAAGGCTGCATTTTGGGGTGGTCCAGTGACACCAGAACAGCATCCGCCAGCTTGCCTTCAGCAATCACTCCGGCATCGAATCCGAAGGCTTCAGCGCCGTTGCGGGTAGCCCATTGCAGCACCTGCTGTGCGTTCAGAAGGGCGGCGTCGCCCGTGACCTTGGCAAGCAAGGCGGCGGTTTTCATCTCCTCCCTCATGTCCAGGTTGTTGTTGGAACTGCAGCCGTCGGTACCCAGCGTCACCCGCACTCCGCTGGCCATCGCCAGTTCGTACGGGAACCGCCCGCTTCCCAGCTTCATGTTGGAGCATGGGCAGTGGCTTACGGTGACGCCGCGTTCGGCCAGGATGTCCCATTCCTCCTTGTCCACATGGACGCAGTGGGCAGCTATTACGTCCGGCCCGAGAAAACCTATGCTGTCCAGGTAGCGCACCGGAGACATTCCCGTCTGGGCTATGCA
>JAFWPT010000061.1 GCA_017509375.1 Bacteroidales bacterium
GTATCGGGAAGGGTGATGGAGTAGATAAGGTCTTTGGTCTCCTTATTGTAGTAATCGGCGACCACGCGTACGCGGTCCTTGAAGAAGCTCATGTCGAAACCGAGGTCGAGCTGGGTGGTCGTCTCCCACTTGAGTCCGGAGTTCACCATCTTGGAAGGGAGCAGCACGTTATACACGTCGTAAATGCTTGCCGAGTAAGCTCCGAGAGGGTCGGTACGGGCAATGCTGTTGTTACCGGTCTGACCCAGCGAAGCACGAAGCTTCAGCAAATTAATATTTTCCTTAAGAGGCTCGAAGAAAGGCTCCTCGCTTATTACCCAGGCAGCTGATACAGAAGGGAAATAGCCCCACTTGTTCTCGCCCAGGAAAAGGGATGAACCGTCGGCGCGGAACGTAGCCGAAAGGATGTAGCGGTCGGCAAAGTTGTAACCGATACGGCCGAAGTAAGAGATGAGGGCGGTCTCATAGTCCTGGTTACTCATACTCATGGTTCCTTTCAAGTTGGAGCCACCGGAAGAAAGCATGGGCACCTTGTCGGAGAGGGAACCGGAGTTGGCTGCGTTCAGGTACCAATAGTGCCACTTCGACCAGTCATAGCCGGCAGTGCCACTCAAGTGGTGCTGGCCGAACTTCTTGTCGGCGGTGATGTATGCCTGGAAGTTCTGGCGCTGGGTCTGGGTACGGGTTTCGGTAGTGCTGCGGTTGGTGGAGACGAAGTTCACGCTGCCGTTCACTTCACCCTTGGTATAGTAGCTTCCGCGATAGCTGTTGTCGTAAAGCGCATACTGGGCAGTGGCCGTGAGCCAGTCGGTCATCTTTGCCTCCAGCTTCACGCTTCCCATGAACTTCTGCCTCTGGGTCTCGCGATCGTAGAAAGTTTCGTAGAATTCGGCGGTCTGCTGGTTCTTGTTGGTACCGCCGGTGGCGAACGTGCCGTCCGGATACTTTCCGATATGGGTAGGAGACATCATGATGCCTCGGCCGAGCACCGTGAAATAGTCGTTGGTCATGGGGTGCTTGACTCCGTTTGAATAATCGAAGGTAGTGGAAGCGTTGAGCCACTTGGTCACCTTGAAAGAGGTGTTGCCGTGCATGGTAAAGTTGTTGTAGCTGCTCATTGCAACCATACCGTCATCGCCGAGGTATCCCACGGAAGCGGCATACTTCATATCCTTGTTGCCGCCGTTGATACCTACGTACTGCTTATGGTAGAGTGAAGGATGGTACCACTCGCTCTGCCAGTCGTGGTCGGTGTAAATGATGGTCTTCGTGGGATCGACGGGGTCTGCCATCGTGAGGTAGCCTTCGGGAACGGTCTCACCATCCTTCAGGTAGCGGGTGGAATAGGTGGATGTGGCCTCGGTGTTGCCGATACCTGCACCGTTGGCTCCGTCGAGCACCAGCAGCGGATCGGGACCCTGGGCTGCAGCGGGACGTACGATGGTGAGGAACTCCGTAGCGTTGGCGAGCTTCCATGTGCGGGCAGGTGACGTAAAGCCTACCTGCGAATCAAACACCACCTGGGGCTGCTTGAATTCGCTGCCCTTCTTGGTGGTGACCAAGATAACGCCGTTGGAAGCACGGCTACCGTAAATCGCTGCCGATGCGGCATCTTTCAGCACTTCGATGGACTCGATATCGTTGGGGTTGAGGTCCTCAATGCCGCGCTCCACGCCGTCCACAAGGAAGAGAGGATCGTTGCTGCGGTTGATGGAGGAACCGCCTCGGATAAGGAACCTAGGGGACTCGCCCGGAAGGTTGTTGTTGGATGCGATACGCAGACCGGTAACCTTTCCCTTCAAGGCATCACCCACGGTGGACACCGGGGCGTCCATAAGCTTCTCTCCGTCAACCTTGGCGATTGCTGTACTCAAGGTCTTGCGGCTTTGGGTACCGTAACCTACCACCACCACATCGTCCAGCAAGGTGGAATCGTCGGCCATGGTCACGTTGATGACGCTCCTGCCGGAAACGGGTATGTCCTGGGTGCTGTAACCGATAAACGAGACTTCGAGAGTCTGGTTGGGAGCAACGTTGATGGAAAAGCGCCCGTTATTGTCGGTCGTAGTTCCCTGGGTGGTGCCTTTGATGAGGACTCCGGCGCCGGGAAGAGGATCTCCGTTCGCATCCACTACACGGCCTGTGACAATTCCGGCCTGGGCGGACTGGGCGGCGGTAAGCACCACTGTGCGGTTCACCACCTTCCAGCTTATACCCTTGCCGCTGAAGGCACGCGTAAGGATAGACTCCAGAGAGGCCTGCTTTTGCTTGATGGAAATGTCTCCCAAGCTCTTGGAAGCCAAATTGGTTTCATAGGAGAATAGTACGCCCGTCTGCCCCGTAAGGGCCGAGGTGAACGAGCTCACTGTGGCTCCTGACAACGATAAATCGACGTCGTAAAGAGCCCCCTGCGTCTGGGCATGTGCTTTCGCTCCGGAGAAGAACGCAAGCATTGCTAAAACGCAGATAGTAAACAGATGCTTATTTCTCATAGGAAAAAGATGAATGATTATTTATGTAAGATTTTACACTCGGAACCAGACAAATACTGCACAATGGCCAGGACATCTTCTACGGAGTCCGACTTCAGGAAGGCAATATTGTAACGTTTATCTACTTCGTCTTCTGTGTAGCTAATCTTCACTTTATACAACTTGGAAATCGAGCCGATGATCTCCCGGAGTGTAGCATCGGACATGGAGACAAGATTGTATTTATCTGTGACAAAAGCAGTTGCATACACCGACTCTACCCGCATATCTCCGTTGACATTCAGGTATGTCGCCGTTTGATTGGGGGAAAGGGTAATCATGGAGTAGCCCTCCGGGGACAACTGACGCACCGATCCCCTTTCGAGCACTACTTGGGAAACATCCGGGGATGAAGAA
>JAFWPT010000062.1 GCA_017509375.1 Bacteroidales bacterium
CCTTGTCCTCATGGATGTCGAACACCTGAAGGCCGGGCCTGTCGGGGTTGAAGGTTCCCATGTGTATGGCATCGCCGTGGCCGTTGTTTACCTGTACTTCTCCTGGATAGCCTCGAAGCCGTTCAGACGTTCAACTTCATCAGCAGAAAGGTCACGGACACAACGCAGGTAGGACTGTGTAGTTGATGAAGTATTAGGATTTGCGCGAACGGGAGTACCGGAGAGGCTATGATACCACATACCTGTCAACACCGGAGTTATCACCTGATATGCCGCTGGTATAGTTACACCATCAATGTTTCCGTACTGATATCCAGTAATTACGCTAATCTCCGCCTCAGTAGGCAGACGCCAGCCAGTATAGCGGATTCCGTCCGGAGTCACTTCCATATAGCGGCTGCAATGCGTTGCTGCATTGGTAGGACCATTGCCTCCAGTAAACGGAAGGACTGCACCGAGCTGGGAAGCAATCATAAATGCAGGAGAAACAACATTATCATCAGACTGATGGGTATTAGGATTGACATAGGGGCGTCCAAGAACATAGTTGTCGCTTGTAGATGAAATCTGGATAACATACATATGATTGTTGGTCAAACCACTTTCATTTGTTCCCTGCGCCGTCCTATATCTATTACCAGTAATTCTAGTTTCTGTAATACGATAGATTCCATTATTATAGACTTTAGCAATAAACTGGCTACCACCTTGTGTATAATTAATTGAGTATGTCCTCTGACCGAGATGGTCAGACATATCAGCAGCATCCCAATCCACCCAGTCACCTGTGCTGGCGATAGGCAGCTCCAAAGTATATTCATTGTATGTGAAAGTATGGGTGTACCTTGCACGATAGCGGGTTTGATAAGCAAAATACCTACGATTACCCCAACCTCCGGTATAATAATCATAGTCATCCCACCAATTTACCTCAACCGGATTTACGCCCCAATAATACCAACCATCAGAAAGAATGGCATTAGCCTGGCTGTTAGCGTTTCTTCGATTATCGTTACTTGTCAACGCTGATGCAAATTGACTCATTGTAACAGTCTGGGGGCCTTCAATGGCATATCCGGCCTCTGAAGAATGTGCGGAATAAGTGTTATAGTTGATTACTTCCGTCTCTGTCAGTTCTTCAGTAGTATAGGTAATACCATACTGTTCTGCCAATGACTGAGCTTCTGCCAGATCTCTCGTTTTGTAGATGGTTGTAGAACCGCTTGAATTGGGATCATGGTACGAAGACCATTTACCAACAATGCTTTGTATATTATCTGTCGGGAAATGACGGATAATGATATCCTCGTACATTGTCTCATTGCCGTCATCATCGAAGGTCTCTCCCTCATCAAGATAGACACGAAGACGAATATACTTTATACCCTTATTGTTCAGGGCAGTTGAAGTAACAGTAACCGTTCCCTTGGAGCCGCTGGTACCCTCATTGCTTTGGGTTATACGCACACCCATAGGGGTAGGTCCAGAATTACTCCAGTTTACGCCACTGTTATCATTATATCTCGTAGTAAAATCGCCCTCGGCATCGTAGAACCAGGCACGAATCGCATTGGGATCGTTGTTGGCAACAACTGCAGTCTGGTTGCCATCCTCGTCATATGTGAACAGTTTCCAGTTCACTTTGGTGCCTGAAGCTTTGGAATAATTGAGAACGACACTCTGGTCACCGTCACCGCGGAGGGTGTAGACCTTGGGATTGACGTTGAAGTAGTAGTGCTGAATGGACTCAACGTGGTTTTCGATAACCTCGCTGTTGCTCTGGTCATTCCAAGGCAGCACGGCATATTGGATATCTTCGGTCACATCCTGGTCTTCCTGTGCGGCACTACCGCGGGTGGCGATTGTAGCGTTGACAACGTATATGTGGTTACGCTCGATTGCCGTAACAGTGTTTTTCACGAGCGGGATACGGTAGTAATGGTAGTTAGTGACGGCATCAGTTCCTGTGCCTTGGGTGAAACCTATTGAGACCACCAGCGAAGGCGCCTTTGTGGCATAATCCGCCTTGGCCCACGCGTTGGGATAGGAGTAGGTGACGATCTGGAAAGGCTGACCGTCGGCGCAGGTCTGGTTGTGGAAGATATTGAATCCGCTGTTGTGAACCTCGACTCCGGCACCTTGGGTTTCAGGTGCGAAGACGGGAGCTCCGAACGCGAAATTGTAGAACTTCCAGGCCGGCGAACCGGTGATGTACACCTTCTCCGCATCGGGTTTCTCCGTCCACGTCGTATCTCCAGGAGAATTGACCTTCATATTATGGGTCAAAGTCTTGAGGAAAGTCTTGTCGAATTTCAGGTTGAGGACGAACTTGGCAGCCGCACGGTTGAGGGTAACCTCAAACACCTGATCCTGCCTTGACGTATTAGGCGTCCAGTTTTTCAGGACTCCGTCCATCATGAATTCCTTATGGCTGGTGAGTGCGCGTGAAGTGCCGGGGTTGGCATCGTACAACTTGAAGACATTGCCCGAAGTCGTGTCGTTGACCCAGCCGATGTTGTTGTCGTCATCTAGTACAGCAACGCCTGCACTGACTTCGTCATAAACAAGGGATGCTGGATTGAAACTTGCCAAATCGGCAACGGCGCTTGACTTAGGGTTGTTGGTGGCGATGTAGATATTATAGGTCTTGCCGACCTCAAGCTCCTCATCCCTCCAATAATCTGCAAGGAAATTGTTTACCTGCTCCTGAACGGCCTGACCGTCAGGATAAGGAAGATGATACTGACGGATGAACTTGCCATCGCTTGTGCGCTGAACGAAAACATCAAGAGTATTGAGCTGTTTTTCTTTCTTCTCTACATCTGAAGGCGCACGGGTAACGACGACGGCATCAGAGACTGTACTGTTCACAAACAGTCTTCCGTCAGTATTGGGGTTATGTCTCGAAATGGGGCGCTGCTCAGGGAAACAAGACGACAGCAGTCCGGTCAACAAAACCGCCACTAAAGCAATGACAATATATTTCGTATATTCTATTCGCTTCATATTCAATACTTTAATTTTGCACTTCCGTAGGAACCAGAGGATGGTTGTAATCCTTGAAATACATCCTCAAGGTTCTGCCTGCAGTGTAATTGTAATCAGTAGGAGCCAGGTAGTAAGCCCATATTTCAGAACTGTCATCTGAATAACCCGGAAGCGAGTTGTAGTTGAATGTCACCTTCTGGGGACCCAGGACCGGATCGTTGTATATCAAGGTAACCTTTGCTTCGGGATTGGCGGGAGTTACACCCTCTTTCGGAACAATGTAGAAATAGGTGTAAACGTCATCGCCAGCAGCTATCGTCAGGACACCGTCCACACTTGCTTCGTAAGAAGTGACGGTTCCTGTAGTATTCTTGTTTGCGCGGACAATTTCGAAGTCATCGTTGTCGACTGTAAGTTCGAAAGTACCGTCGCCTGTAGTGACAAGCTGTACCTGGGGAGCGCGGAGGGGACGGCCGGCAACAGGTTCCGTAGCCGAAGCAGCAACTCTGCCAGACGATACAGCCATATGACTGGTTGACCAGTCGGTATAGTTGTCGGCTGTGATGTCACCGTCGGTGTCGTACCTGTAGAGCCAAGAGTCGAACAGACGCATGTTGGTATTCATCTTCAAGGTATATTCCAGATCGGTTGTATCGATCCAGTCAGCTACGGTGGGATTGACGAAGAGCTTTCCGCCTTGGAAATAAGAATACACCAGCCAACTGTGGTTTCTGTGGAAATTGGTATCGTCAAGGCCTGCCATCGTGAAGGCAGCCACCTTGTCTTCTGTGTCGGAGGCTGACATTCTGTAGTATATCTTGCCGGATATAGGCTTGTCGCTTTCACGGAGGTAAGCGAGCCTCTGTGTTGACTGTTTACCCGCTATTGTTGTGTTGATGAAAGTCTCGTATTCCTGGGCAGTCTTAGTCTTGTTGCCGTTTGACTCGCAATCGCTGCGGAGCAACAAAGGATCGGCGACACCGATGATATCTGCAGAAGTGAGACTGCCGACATTTGCAGTACCTTCAAGATATGTGGCTGACTCGGGAAGTACGAATTCTGTTCCATTCTCACGGGGGAAGAGGAATGTTTGATCGGGGATCAACTCTCCGTCAACTTCAATCTTGGTTATTGTCACGCCGTCCATCCCTTCCGGTTTTGCGAAGACAAACCGCAGTTTGGACACGGCGCGGGTTATCTGGACGACGGGAACATTCTGCTTGATCTCTTCGTCCGTGATGTTGATACCCTTCTTGAGAAATCTGAGGTCGACACCATCACCGCTCTCAGACGCAGTTCCGTTCGCATTGCGGGGTCTGTTGAAGAAACCGCTTATCGGCAGTCCGGGGCCTGTGGCGCTTCCGCCGTTGATGGCACGTATCGCAGTGCTGTCGGCCTTGGGTGTTTCAATGCCGAAATAGTCGGCACCAATGGCAGCCTCCTTCAACTGGGCACGTGTCGAAGTTTTCGACAAGGTGCTGCCGACCGACGGTCCGTTAGCCAGCACATAAAAGTCGAACTTCATATTATTTTCGTCGCGGTCCATAATGGAGCCTGAAATCGGCATTGCGACCTCATAGGTGGTCTGGTTTGTCCACTCGTCATAATATCCGCTGGGACGTTGACCGGTATTCGTCCACCCCTCGCTGAGATTCACATAACCGTATGACACAGCCTTCTGGCCGTCCAGGGCCGTTTCACCAGCAGCCTGATGGTTGAACATCCACACTTGCACATTATAAATCATCGACTCGGGATCGACGCCAGTCACGTCACCTGCAGTTGCCTTGGTAGCAGGCATTCCCGGCACTGTGACCCGTACGGTCAGAACTCTTGCATCAGGGTCCGGAATGTCAGGACCGAGATTGTCATTGCAGGAGCTGAGCGTGAGCAGACCCGGCAGCATAAGCGCCGCCAGCAAGTTCTTCGCCACTCGCCTGAAGGTCTTCTCTTCGTTTTTTCCTGTCCGCCTCATTATTATTTCTCTTTAATTCTTGTTAGTAATGTTAAATAATCGGATCAAAATCGAGACCCGGTTTCCAGTCAAGCTGGACATCGACGCCGACCACCAGGTCGAGCTCGGGATCGGGTTCCGGCTCAGGCGGGCCTGAAGGGGGCAGCGGAGGTTCCGGTGCGAAACTGCCGTCACTCAGCAACCAGCCCATTATGAGCTTGAGGTTTGCTGCAGGGAGCGGTTCTCCCGCATAGACCGTACTCTTGGTGACCGAGCCGTTCGAAAGGGTTACGTACAGATGTACCGCCCAGTATACAGGCTGGTCATCATAAGTGGTCAGCAGGTCGGATGTACGGCTGGAGAAGCCGACACCGCAGAAAATAACAGGAGTACGTTTCCACAACTGCCACCTGTACATTACCGGAGTAACTGTAGGCTGGGGCAGGACACTGGCTCTGTCAACATACGGCTGGGCATCGATCAGGTCTGCCTTGACGCGAGTATGTGACGAATATGTGTAGGTACTGTCCTGCAGGTTGAATCCGTCGGCAAGTCCTTCGATCTCGCAACGGATGTTGCTGAAATAGCAGGAGTCGACATTCAGGAGGATGCCGCCAGCGTCGTTAGCCATATAAAGGTCGACATCAAAGTGCTGCTGCACCTTATGGTCGTGGATGACGGGCATCAGTTTCCTTGCGGAGAAGACACCTGTCTTGTGGCTGGCTACCACATCCTCTGCATTCTGGTCAAAATAGGAACCGGCAGACGTTTCGTCACCGGTAAGCCGCACGACACCATTGTCGGCAAGATTGGCCGCAACAAGGTTGTTGTAATCACCTGCAGGGAGCTGCAGGCTGTATGACTTCTCGCCGGCATTCCATATCTCGCCCGCGTGGAACTCTCGTTCGTCAGCGGGCAGGGCATAGAACGAAAGGTCAGCGTCGTGCGCGGTTTCCACAAAGATATCGCTCAGGTAATCCTCAATGGCCTCCCTAAGAGGACGATTCTTATAGGTACCTAACTTGGTGTCGAGTTCCTGCTCCTTATTGGTAATAAGGCGCACGTGATAGTCGACTATAACTTCTTCGGGGCAGTTGACGAGCTGCTCGTCGATCAGGCTGCAGCCTTCGCTGAGGACGGCCA
>JAFWPT010000014.1 GCA_017509375.1 Bacteroidales bacterium
AAGCGGAACTTCCAGCAGCAGTTCATCGTGGATCTGCAAGACCATACGGGCCTTCAAGTTCTTGCTTCTCAAGCTTTTATCCACGGCTACCATGGCCAGTTTGATAATATCGGCGCTGGTGCCCTGGATGGGAGCGTTGATTGCATTCCGTTCCGCAAACGCCCGCACTGTAGCATTGCCGCTGTTCACATCCGGAACATAGCGGCGCCGGCCCATCAAGGTCTGCACATAAGTGTTGCGGCGGGCATACGCCAGCGTGGCGTCTATCCAGGAGCGTATGCTGGGGAAAGATTCGAAATAATCGTCGATGAGCTTTTTGGCTTCGCTCCTGGAGCAGCCGAGGTTCTGGCTCAGGCCGAAAGCGGAAATGCCGTACATAATACCGAAATTGGCCGTTTTGGCTATGCGACGCTGATCCGGACTCACTTCCGCGACAGGGATGCGGAATATCTTCGCAGCCGTCGCGGCATGCACGTCGATACCGTCCCGGAAAGCCTGGCAAAGGTGCTCGTCGCCGCTCAGGTGCGCCATTATCCTCAACTCTATCTGGGAATAGTCGGCGCTCATTATGACATACTCGGGAGAACGTGGCACGAAGGCCCTGCGTATCTCCCTGCCCTGCTCTGTGCGAATGGGGATATTCTGAAGGTTAGGAGCCGAACTGGAAAGCCTGCCGGTGGCAGTAAGAGCCTGGTTGAAAGTAGTATGTACCCTGCCGTCGCGGGGACTTACGTAACTGGGGAACGGCTCGATGTAAGTTCCGAGCAGCTTGCGCAGGCCCCTGTAATCCAATATCTTGGTAATAATTGGATTGCGTTCGGCAAGTTCCTGCAGGGTTTTCTCGTCGGTTGGCCAATTGCCTTTCTTTGGCTTCTTCGCCTTGGGGTCCACTTTCAGTTTTTCAAACAAGACTTCACCGACCTGTTTTGGGGAATTGATGTTCAGGGTTGGCTCGCCGGCAAGGGAGCGGATTTCTGTTTCCAGGCTGTCCGTCTGAGCCCGGAGGCCGTCGGCGAAGGATTGAAGCGCCTGCAGGTCCACTTTCACACCCTCCATCTCCATGCGGCCGAGCACCCGGAGCAACGGCTCTTCGATCTCATCGTATAACTGGCGCAAACGGGAATCGACACGGTCCATTTCCCTCTTCAGAGCATCTGCAAGCGGCAGCAGCACTGCCGTTTCTTTCAAGCGGTCCGGACCTGGAGCCTCATCGAAAAGGGACGCCTGGACCGCTTCTCCGCCGGCCTCCAGATCCACTCCAAGATACGTTGAAGCAAGCGCTTCCAACTTATGGCTGCTCTCCGGATTTAGCAGGTAATGCAGCAGTTCCACATCTTCCAGCGGGCCGTTCACTTCCAGACCCAGCAAGCCGAGGGCGTTCAGCTGACCCTTGAGGGCAACTCCGGTCTTGATGCTGGAAGCGTCTTCCAGGAGAGTTTTGAATTCCTCCGGAGCGCCAGAGGCAACCCCATGGGAATCAGCAACATAAAGCGTCCCGTCGACATAATTGAGCGCCACCCTGTCACCACTTATCTCAGAAGGGGCCAGCACCGTCACATTAATCTCAGCGGCGGAGTCCTTAGCAGATACGCCCAAGCCCTTGCCGCCGGCGGAAACAGTACCTGCTATCTTGCGCACCAGGCGTATCAGGGAAGGAAACTCGAATTCTTTGAACAAGGCTTCCACGTCAGGCGTCCAGGCTAGATCCAGCAGCATGTCATCGGCTGTGGTTTCCAGGGGTATATCGGTCTTTATCTTTACCAGCTCACGGGAAAGGGCTATATGGTCTCCGGCCGCCCGGAAAAGTTCTTGCTGACGGGGAGTCAGCTCGGAGATGTGGTCATAAATGCCATCCACGCTGCCATACTTTCCAAGGAGTTTGGACGCCCCGACCGGGCCGACTCCCTGCACTCCGGGCACATTGTCCGAAGCGTCACCGCAGATAGTCAGCACATCTATAACCTGCTCCGTACGCTCTATACCCCACTTTTCGCATATCTCATGAGGGCCGAGTATTTCATTGTCCGTACCGGACTTGCCTGGCTTGTACTGCAGTATATTAGGTTCCACAAGCTGCCCGTAGTCTTTGTCCGGAGTCACCATATACACCTCGAAACCTTCCGAAGCGCTGCGCTTGGCCATGGAACCAATGACATCGTCGGCCTCAAAACCGGGAATCATCAGCACGGGTATATCCAGGGCTTTGACAATCGCCGTGAGGGGCTCCAGTGCATCGATGACCAGCTGGGGGGTCTCGCTGCGATTGGCCTTGTATGCAGGATACATTTGGTTGCGGAAGGTGCCCCCGGGAGGATCGAAACTGACCGCTATGTGACTAGGCTGCTCGCGGTCAATCAGTTCCAGCAAATACTTCGTGAAACCGAAGAGGATAGAAGTATCCACCCCCTTGGAATTCACCATAGGGCGCCCCAGAAAGGCATAATACATCTTGAAAACGAGCGCGTGGCCGTCAATCAGAAAAAGTTTCATATTGAAACACAAATATGGGAAAGTTTTTGAAAGTTTCAAACATATTAACTACATTTGAGCATTATGAAAAAGACCTTCACTCTATTTATCGCACTTTGCCTCGCCGCAAGCGCTTTAGCCCAGACACAGACCATACGCGCATTCTCCCACAGAGGAGGGCGCTTGGAACGTGACGAGAATACCGCCCAGGCGTTCCAGGACAGCTGGGATGCAGGTTATACCGGCTTCGAAACCGATATCCGACGCACCGCTGACGGGGTCTTGTATCTTACTCACGACTGCACGCTGGACCGCACCACCAACGGCACCGGCATATTCGAGCGCAAGACCTCCGCAGAAATTGACCGGCTTCTCACCAAAAAGGGGAACAAGATGATGCGCTTCGACGATTTCATTGAATTCCTCCAGGACAAAGATAATCTGTACGTTGAATTCGAGCTGAAGACCAAGCCGGATTCCCTGTACACCCAGGAACTGGTAGAAGAGGTTGCCGAAAGGGTGTATCAGGCGGCCAAAACCATACGTACCAAAAACTCCATACTGCGTTTCACTTCTTCCGATATAAGGGGCCTGCGCTACCTGAAACGGGCTCACCCCGAAATGAAGTCGCGCGGACCGGAATCGGAACTGCTCATTATCTTCAACTCCGGCGTAAACGACAAATGCATAGAGGTATGCAAGCAGGAAGATATTTGGGTAATGGGGTGCAAGACCAACGGTACCACCAGGGATATGGTGAAGAAGGCCCACAAGGAAGGGATGATCGTAAGCCTGTGGCCCACCCACGAGATCCGGGATTTCGTCCTTGCGGCCTACCTTGGAGCGGACGCCCTGTGCACGGACATTCCATTTTCCATGAAACCCTGGCTTGAAACCAACATGCCCTGGCTGAATGTCATCTACTAAGATGGACCCGGACGAATTCTTTATGAAGGAGGCCCTGCGGGAAGCTGAGGCCGCCGGAAGCGAAGGCGAGGTGCCCATAGGTGCCGTGGTCGTGGCAAAAGGAAAAATCATCAGCCGCGGCCACAATATGACCGAACGCCTGCACGACCCTACGGCACATGCTGAAATGATAGCGCTTACCGCCGCTACCGAAGCGCTCGGAGGGAAGTACCTTTCCGGATGCACCCTGTATGTAACGGTAGAACCCTGCCCGATGTGCGCCGCCGCCCTGAACTGGGCGCAAGTGGGGCGCATAGTGTACGGCGCGGCCGACCCCAAGCGAGGCTATTCCCTGTTCTCCCCTTCCCTTCTCCATCCAAAGACTGAAGTAAGCTCCGGCGTACTAGCGGATAGCTGCAGCCGGCTCGTAGCCGCATTCTTCAAAGAAAAACGCGCCTGAGCGCTGCCGCCGGACAGGCTAGAACACCATATTCCAGGCCGCCCGCTGCGCCCGCTGGCTATGGGCGGCATTCATTTTTCCGAAGTTCCACTTCACTCCGAACAAGATATACCGGCCCATAATGAGACGGTATGTGTCTTCTTTATAGTTGGCCGTCACCGTATGGGTAAGGTTACGCGTCTGGTTGAGTATATCATATACCTTGACGCTCAGGTTGAAGGCCCCTATGTTCTTGGAAATCTCGGCATTCCACTGCCATTCCGGCTGCCCGTAGCCTTCCGAGTAGCCGTTGTAGAACACGTAAGACAGGTCGGTCCCGAACTCGAACTCATGCGTCGAGGTATAGGAACCGCGGGCTGTCAGTTTGGTTTCAAGGGTATTCAAGTCGGCATTGGGATTCAAGGAATAGCGCGCAATACGTCCGTAGGTTTCGGCCTCGGCGCTGAACGACCAGCGTTCAGGATTGTATTTTAAGGCCAGGCCGGCAGAAGGACCGAACACTCCTGTCCTGCTCTCCCCGAAGCCGCTCTGGCCGCTGAAAAAGCGGTCTCCGTTTTCATTCCCCCAGAAATCAGTCATGAATGCTGAATAGTCAAAAGCGTCCTCATCCAGGCCGGGGAGCGTTCCCTTTGACTGGTAGCTGAGGGAGGAAGAATAAGATAGTGAACCGTCGACGCTCAGGGACCAGAGCTTGGAGGCGTCGAGCGGAGTGGTGTAATACACTGACAAACTGACAGATACACTCGGCTTTGGAGAATTCACGGGTATGGAGTACAAGATGCCGTTATTATCATACCAAAGTGCAGAGCTGATGGAATTGAAGCCGACTTGGCCGAACAAATACACCATCAGGTTAGAGAACCTCTCCCTGTTGTTCCGGGTCCAGTTGGCGTTGAAGTAAGATTGGGAATATGGCTTCAAGTAAACATTTCCCAGGCCCAGGCGTGAGGGATCGCTGATATTCAGCACCGGCAACATACGGGAAACCGAAGGCCGCTGGGTGTAGCCGGACGCGGTAATCCTGATCCTGTCGTTGCCTTTGCTATGGCCAAAACGGAGCATAGGAGTCAAGAACCATATCCACTCGTCTTTACCCGTAATCTCTTCTATGCCATAAGATTTGGAGTAGGTTTCGTTAAGAAGGCCAGACAAAGTGCCTCCAAAAGTGATCCAGCTATCCTTTCCGAACTTGTACTGGGCAGTCATTTCATATTCCTGCGACAGCGAGTTGGAATTACTCTCGGAAGAGTAGTATTCGTTTTTTCCGTATTCATCAAAGGCATTCCGGATATTTCCCCTTTCAGCCCAGGTAAAATCCGCCGAAGCCGAGACGCTCCACTTTTCGCCTAAGGGTTCCGTGTACTGCAGGCCGCCGGACAAGCGCTTCCTGACGGCATCCGAGTCGTATGTCATTGTGCGGGAGTCCGTTCCCATCTTCGTAGTCAAGGCTGAATACTCTGTACTTTCTCCTGTTTCCGCGTCATAGCTGCCATCGAAACTCAGGCGTATACTCCGGTCTTTCTTGCCCCATAGCTCACGGAAGGACACGTCCCCATCAAATGCGACATACTTACTGTCGGAGGTGCTGCGCAACGAATTCTCGGAACTGTTTACGTGCTCTGCTTCCCTAAAAGTCTCCGAAGTGCCGTTAGAAAGATTGTAGGTATTGTAATAGCGGAACGACGGCCTCAAATGGAACCATACCTTACCTTTTTCTTTCTCCATTTCAAGGCCTGCGGTAAGGCTGTTGGCAAAGGACTTACCGCCGTTGTTGCTGGAAGAGTGCAAGTCTCCGTCATCCTGGTACGTTGTCCTTTCCGACCGTGTTCCCGAGTCCGTATCGGTATATTTGTAATTGGCGCTGACTGTTGTCTCCACATCCTTGATTCGCGAAGTGTTGGCATTCACGCCGAACTGAGCGGCAGCAGATATTCCCGGGGTAAGCCTGTTCCGTTCTCCGTCTTCATCGTACAACACCACCACCATATTGTTGGAATCGCTGACATTCTGGGCATTAGCTATTACGGTCACCTGGTCCTTCTCAGTATAAGCCGCAACCAATGCATTTCCGTTCCACAGGACTCCCCTGTTGTCGCGCAATTGGTCGTCATTATCCTTCTTTCCCAGGGTATAGCCGGCTTTCGCGCCTACATTTCCGAACCAGCCTTTTTCGTATTCTTTTTTGAGAGCCACATCCAAAATCTTTTCACGCGCCCCGTCCTGAATGCCGGAAGCCCGGGTCTGCTCGCTTTCCCTGTCTATCACCCTTATCTTGTCCACTACCGATGCCGGCAGGTTGTTCAGCGCAGTGCTCTGGTCGTTGAAGAAGAAAGTCTTGCCGCCGATGGTAAGCTGGTCTATCTCTTCCCCGTTGAACTTTACTTTTCCTTCATCGGTTATCTCCATGCCGGGCATACGCTGCAGCAGGTCCTTCAGCATGGCGTTTGCGCCTACACGGAATGAAGAAGCGTTGAATTCCACCGTATCCTGCTTGATTACAATGGGATTGCCCACATCGCTGACAACTGCGGCCTGGAGAAACTGTTCGTCTATCTGGAGCTTGACTACCCCCATGTCAACCTGCCTTTCCCGGAAATACTGCTCTTTCACGAAGGGCTTGTAGCCCATCATCTCCACATGAAAGACATAGCTGCCGTAAGGTACCTCCTCCAGCTTCGCCTCACCCTTTACGTCCGACAGAGTAAAGTTAGTGATAGTGGTATCCTTTGCAGGCACTACGTAAACCGAAGCGAAGCCCACGGGTTCGTTGGTCAGAGAATCCAGGACCGTGGTCCTGATTTCACTCATCCGGGACTGAAACAAATTGTCATTAAGTATAATTACCTGCGCCTTTGCAGACAGGCAAAGGCAAAGGCCAAACGAGAGTGCAGTTAATAGCTTTTTCATCATTCTACATTCGGAGGCATGTCTGGGTGCATAACGGATAAACACCTGAACAGCGGCCAGTTAACGGGCTCAATTTTGCTTCAATAATCACGCCAAAAAGTTGACCGGATCGGACTCTGTGACATGACGGCTGCGGTCCCCTGGGGGTGCAGGGGAATGGTGTACGTAAGTGCCGCAGGGACCAGGTCGTAAACGGCAGGGGTTAGCCGTAAGGCGGCGCACGGGGGAACGCCCCCTGGTCCCCTGGGGGTGCAGGGGGATGGTGTAC
>JAFWPT010000063.1 GCA_017509375.1 Bacteroidales bacterium
AGGATTCCCTTTGTGTCCGAAATGGTCGTCTGGGACTGCCGGAAAGCCCCGAATGACTGGCCATCCAGACTCAACCTCACTCCCATGTAGGGGGGACTCACTTTAACCAGATCCGGATATGAGTCCTGGTTTACATCAATGAACATATAACGGGCATTCACATCAACATTTCCTAAAGGAAGAATGCTTATTTCTATGTTTTCACCCGTATATGCAAAGCGGTACCAGTTCTGGGACGATCCGGATGTCCCTACGGGCCACATGATATCCAGGTAGCCATCGGCGTTCAGGTCCGTGAAGCAAGTGTGCTCCTGAGAGAATATATATGCGTCCGGCATACTGAAAGACTGTTCTACGGAGAAGGTGTTACCCGAGGACAGTCTCAACACATCGAAGCCATTGGCATGGGCATGACACAGTTCCGAGCGGCCGTCGGAATCGATGTCCATCACCAATACATTCCTGGTGTCTGTCAGGGAATAGTCAAACAAATACTGGTCTGACAGGACGGCATGTGTCTTCAGGTCGATGAGCGCTGCATAACACGTCTGCGAGATATTGTCCCCATTCGTATTATACGCGATGGTCAGGAGTTGGGCCGAGCCCTGGCCGTTGAAGTCTCCCCAATAATACTCACGCCGCGAGGGACTGGTGACGCCTCCGCTCGTAATGGTACCGTTTATCAAAACGTTGAAAGCCGAGTCAACTATGGGAACGCCGGACGCCGAGTATTTATAAACCGTAATCCTCAGAAGCGTTTTGCTGCCGATTATCCTGTAGAAGTTAACTTTAACAAGTTCGTCCTGCCCGTCTCCATCGGCATCGACGGCCTCGATCGTTTGGAAACCGGGTTCGGCCACATAGCTACTGTCCACGTGATTGATAATAGAATTATCGCTTAATTGGGGGACAAACAGTAATTTCTGGTTGGCCGGAAAGGGACTTCCATAGCTACTCGTATTACCCAATCTGGCATAATTCGGGAAGCCTGGGTAGATGATAAGCCCGTCATTATAACTATTTTGAGCGAATTTCCCGCGGCGACAGACACAATCCACATTGGGGAACGCCAGCGAAAGGAACAAGGGCGTTCCTGTCACTTCCAGTTTGGCGTTCTCTGCGTCTTGCCAGTAGTCGGGCTCTCCGTAATCGAACGTGAGCGGCGGTAACGAATCTATGCCATTGGTACAGCCCACCTGAGTGAGCAGATGGACATTGTCGCGATAGATATGCCGAAGGGAATAAAAAGCAAGTTGATAGTTCTGGTTCTTGGAAATAACGCTGGACAAACGGTGCGTCTGAAACACTTTCCTGCCGGCAAAATACCGCGTAGGATAATCGGTATTGGCTATATAGTTGAACTCTATCTGGGAGGATGCGTCGTTATTGGCATCATAATTATAATAAATCTTGTCTATCCGGTAATTGCCATTGACGGAATCGACGGTGTACGTGAACGTAACCCTGTTTCCATCCAGGTCCTCCATCCCGGTGACCGGATAGGAGGGGAAATTACCCTGTACGTTGAGTCCCAGGCCATATGTGGCTTTTACGCCATTAGGATAACGGACCTCGAAACTGGTTACGAACCCGCCCGCATTGACGTACTGTTTGGCAATGATGTGCCCCGTAGCCGTTGCCAGCGGATAGCTGCCCATGGTGGAAGGGTCGTCATTCTGGACCAGCGGATTGCCGTCCAGGGCGAACACGGCATCCGGATTGGAGCACCGTGCCGCCTTCGGCTGCCCATGATAGTAGATATTGCGGTTGATGAGGGAAATCCGGGAGATTCCCGCGATATCCCATCCATAACCGGCCAGGCCGTCGCCCGCCTGGCTGTTGTAGGAAAGGGTTATGCCGGGCGGGAACTTGGCATCGGGGGCCACCGTGATGGGAATCGTGTAGGTCCTGGCGCCGGATGGGGACACGCCCTCCTGCAACGGGATGCAGCCCACGTATGCATTGCTTCCACGAAGGGATCGTGATGGAATCAGTTTGAAGTATGCTTCCGCTTCTTTCCGCTGCCGGGAAAGAGAGTCCGGAAGGATATCCGGAGCAGCATCTTCCTTCCTTTCTTGCTGGACAGCCTCTCTGACTAAAGAACTGTCACCGGTCTCAGAAGGAGAGGCGACAACAATTCCATACCAGCGCGAAATCCGGTTCCCCGCATTGTCATAGCCATATTGCACCGGCAACTGAATGGGCGTCTGAGCCGCACAGACTCCGCCAAGCAGAAGACAGGTGGATACAAATAGAAGAATCCGCTTCATAAGCCATGCGTTTAGTGTTACCTTGGTGTGTCTCAAAGAGTTCCCCGTACAAATGTACTTTAAAAATCTTGTAACTGCAACAATTGAAAAGAATAGCGCCCGCGTTACACGTTTTGGGCCCAAAATGCGTAATGCCAGCCACTCCAGTGGCCCGCGCAACGCGTTTAGCACGTTTTAACGTGTAATGCGGGCGCTGGCCGTAAGGGCGGTTGAAGCAAGTGAGGACACTTGTTTGAAACCGAACCACGACTATTCTCTATAGAATTACGGATACGTCAGAGTAAATTTGCCAAATGTTTGGGAATGGTATATAGTTTTTCTGTCTAATACCATTTCCGGGGTTATGCGTTCTGCGTTTTCCGGTGAAAGATCATTAATGGGCAAATCAATCATCTCGCCATTAATTACATAGACATACATCGAGTCTTTTACAATTTCACGCCAAGGTTTATGAGCAGAAACCTTCCGCGTACTATGGGCATTGACACGACCAACGCACTGATTCCGTTCAGTTATCGTGCCATTAAAAGAATCTGTGTCAAGAATAATATATACTGCCTCATTTGAATTATTAACAAACTCCCAAAAATAATAATGACGAACGAAGCGTTGACAAGATAACAGCATGAGCATTGCCTCTATTAGAATTACTAGTTTTTTCATAACCCTAGCTTTTTACAAGTAAAGACCTATATGATAATCTGGACGTAGTGTAAGAACCGCGTAATAAGCCATGCGTTTAGTGTTACCTTGGTGTGTCTCAAAGAGTTCCCCGTACAAATGTACTTTAAAAATCTTGTAACTGCAACAATTGAAAAGAATAGCGCCCGCGTTACACGTATTTGGGCTTTTTTGTGTAACGCCAGCCACTCCAGTGGCTCGGGCAACGCGTTTAGCACGTTTTAGCGTGTAATGCGGGCGCTGGCCGTAAGGGCGGTTGAAGCAAGTGAGGGAAGAACGCGGAAAATGATGTTGCAAGGAAAACATACAAACAACTCGGTTATATCAAGTTAAGGATAAGATATCGAGAAATGCTTGTCCGTCAACTGAGAATGAAATACTGTTTTCCGTGCTAATATCATTTGAGGGGTTATTAACTCCACGTTTTCCTCTGACAAACGATCGCATGGCAAATGAATCATATTTGCATCAATTACATATATGTGCATTGAGTCTTTCACAACCGTATCCCATGGTCTTTTACTATCTATATATAAATATTTTGATGCGAAAACATAATGGCAAACACACCCTGTCGATATTATCTCATCGCAAGGGCTCAAATCAGTAATGGCATATATATCATTATCTGAGTAGTTATAAAAACGAAAGCGATATGCTATATCGATTGGTCCACACGCAAAACACAAAAGAATCAAAACAAAAAGCAAACATTGTTTCATAATAAAACACTATAATATTATATCCAAAGCGACAATCCCAAGGATGGCATAATACCCCAAAGTTGGGTACAAATTTTCTGGCCAAGAAGACGTAATATCTGACCGACCTGTCTTTTCAAAGTAATTAGCTGAAGAAAGATAAACGCTCACCGAAGTGAGCGCTTTCTAAAGTGATGAGATCAATGTACGGTTATTCTGTGACGGGACGCACGGACTGACCGAAGTAGCGGCCGCCGCTGTAACTACTGGCAGCAAACGAATCGAAGCGCACGCTCCAGGCGCTGGCTGAGTCGCCCTCGGAGAGGGAGGAAGACCAGTAGCGGCCGCAGGAGCCCGCATAGTCGAGGCCGATACCGCGCCGGTAGCCAGCGGCGGGAAGGAAGAGGGTCTTGCCGTTGCTGCCGGTAAACCTGTAGCCGTTGACACCTTTGTAGGTCTCCCATCCTTCTCCTTCTGAAAGGTACACCAATTCCTTCATCTCCGCGTGTGTGGGCATGCGCCAGCTGTCGCCCCAGTTGGCGCGGGCAGCATCGTCTTCAAACTCCAGAACGGTTTTGTTGTCACCGATGAAATTTCCCTCTTCGTCATACCAGATGCCATCGGTCAGCCCGTCGGCAAAGGTGTATTTGGTGATGTAATCAGATTCGGACTCGTCCCGCACGAACGGGTAGGAAGCCCAATCATAGCCGGTATTGCCGCTAATCCAATCATAGCCGCCGGGCTTGACGGTAATCCAATCATAGCAGGGGTTGTCCTGCGAATGTCCATCGGCATAGAAAGGAACAGTGGCGCCCCAGGCGAAGTAGTCGCCATAATCCTCAGGATTGGTGGCGCCCACATTGCAGGTGGCCCATTTGATTTTCTTGCCGCCGACGACAATGCCCAGGTCCACGTATTCACGCATCTTGAGGGTGGACTGGTAGTAGGACCCGGCCGCAAAACTTACGCTGAGTTTTGCACAAGTGTAAGTCCTGTCGCTGCCGTCCGTGGCATCGAAGCTGACCTTTTCTCCCGATACGGCAGGGAGGGCGGCGTAGAGCACATCCGTTGCCGCAGCAGGGGTGATGACATAGTCCTGCGTACCAATGGTAATGGTGAGCGGTTTGGCGCTGATAACCGTCGTGCCGTCGGCCCCGCGGACCGTGAACTTGAAGATGGCGAACTGGTTGGTGAGGGAAACGCTGCCGTCCAAGGTAGCCGTGCCGTCAACCTTCAGCTTGCCGCTTCCTTTACGCGCATCATAGTTTTCGCTGATGCTGCCCGTCCTTGTGAGAAGTCCGTTCTGGGCGTAAAGGAGATCGGACTTTATGTTCCCCGTGGTGCCGTCGGCGGCAGATGAGATGTCG
>JAFWPT010000015.1 GCA_017509375.1 Bacteroidales bacterium
CGCCGTCGAACTCCAGGAACACCTTTTCACTTTTCACTTCCTCACTTTTCACTTCAAAGTGTTTCCGATACCACCCCACCCCGCCAGGCAGCGCACCGCCGCCGGCCCCGCTGGGGTTCGAAGCCGAGAAGTCGCCCTCGATGGCCCAGTCGTGGGGCACGTCAAGGCGCCGCCAGTGGGCGTCGTTATAATCTACTGCGGCCATCGTCGCAGTATCGGCCAGCACAAACCGCCAGTCCTTGTCAAAGCATTTCCGCTCACGAGCCTGTGCAGCCAGTGCCGTCAAGGCTGTTACGGCCAGTAATAATAACTTCTTTGTTGTCATCGTTTTCGGTAGTCAGTCATATTTGCCCACAAAGGTACGAATTTTTTTCCGATTCCCGCATCCTCTTTCCCAAAAAATTAGTAACTTTGCAGGCAGAACTCGGAAAGATTATGCCTCGCAAGACAAATGGAATAGAATTTGAGATTCATCCCCGCCCGACGAAGGGCGAGGACGGCAAGCCCCTGCTCTACGTCCGTCCCGCCAAGGGAATGAAGAAGAGCTTCAAGCAATTGGACGACTACTGCACCAAGTATTGCGGACTGCGTACCGGACAGCTGCAACAGGTATTTGACATACTGATGGAAACGGCGGGCCGCTGGCTCTCGGAAGGCTACCGCGTGGAGACGCCCATCGGATCGTTTGCCCCCAAGCTGAAACTGCTGGGCGAGCATACCGACCCGAAGACCATCACGGGCAAGGATGTCGTCTATGCCGGACTGGAGTTCATCCCCTCCAAGGAGTTCGTGAAGGAGAGCGGCAGAAACCGCGAGGGCTACCGCAAGAGCAAGGCGCCAGTGGGCAACAGTCAGATGTACGACGAGAAGGCAATGGACGAGGCCCTGAGGCGTAGCCTGAGGCTGGGCTATACCACGATTCCCGACTTTATGGTAATCAGCGGACTGAAGCGCGACTCTGCCAAGACCTATCTCGACAGCCTCTGCAAGGGCGAGCAGCCCCGTCTCAGGAAGATGCTGAAAAGCCGCCGCTGGCTCTACTTCCCCAAGAAGCCCGCTTCGGAGGAATAAAAATGCGTTTCGGCCAGGCGCTCCCACACGCAAGGCCGTTCGCCCGCAGACGTAAGGGCGCCCGCCCGCATCAGTGCGGACGGGCGCCCTTTTCTACTAACCCGGCGCTCTTCTCCCTGTTTCCCTTGGCCTTTTCCCCTGTCAGGGCGGGGTATTTTCCCCGTTAGCCCTTGGGTGAATACCTGCCTTCTAAATTATTATAGCAGCTTTTCATCACATTTCCAGCAAATTCCTTTGTCGTGTTCAGAAAAGTCTGTACTTTTGCAATGGAGATGAACAATAGCAAAGAAGAGATGATGAGAAATAAGTTTCTGATGATATTTGTCGGCGGCTTGCTGGCATGTGGTTATCCTGCATTGGCTCAACGCTCAGACGGGAAGCTGGTGAAGGGAAGGTTACATACCGTTATCTATCAGAAGAATGGTACGACGGCCGAGGGCTATCTGCAGAACAGCTTTTCAATAGGCGGATACCCCGTAAGCTACAGTTACCATATTCCTTCGGCTATAGATACCGTCATGAGGATTAAGCCTGACAACAAGATGATGGAGAAAAGCCTGAAATACCGGGTCCACGATATCGACAGCATGTCTACGTGGCTTGACGAACTGCCGGAGATCAAGCTGACGTGGGAACCCAAGACCGTTGACTTCGCCTTTGGCGGCAAGGAGCCTGCAATAGAGCCTCATCCTTCGATGCTCTTGCTCCTCTACAGAGGTAAACACGTGAAAGGCTACGTGGCTCACCATCCCGGCTATGGAGTCAAATACCTGTTCCTGATGGGCGATATGCCATACGCCAAGACTTTCCTTGTCGTGGGGGAGAAACTCAGCAATCGTCGCCGCAAGACATTGCTCGACACATTCTATATGTACCCAGGCATGGAGGATTACATCAATTCACTTAGCAAGGACAGCATCAAGGATGATCCCTTCTGCATCCTGAAGAAACTGGATGAATTGTTAAGCTCGGATAAGCAATGATATGGTATACGAAGAAATAAATGAATAGAAAGATTATTACTACATGCTGCGTCATTCTTGGGCTATACATAGGATGTTCTTTAATGCCAGAACATTCCGAGTTTGACGATAAGGCCACACTGGAGGATGTAATGGAGATACAGTTGCCCAGTTATAAAGTAAAAAAGTATATGGCAGACCCTGTCATTGACTGTCATGGTGATTTTTGCGATAAGATTACCATTGAATTTGATAGCTTACCGCCAAAACAGTTTATTGATAGTGTGAATATTAGGGTGGCCGCAGATCATGAGCCAGTTTATAAACGATGGCTGAAAGTTGATGAACACCGATATCATTTTCGAGCGGCCTATGGAGATGGAGGAAGAACCCCGGAATGCAGGAAGGGACTTCATGACTGGTTCATATCCCTGGTTTTCTCTGATGATTCTACAGAAGGCGTAATTGAATACGGGTATTGGTGAAATAAAGTAATAGAATCACATAGTTTTATTTGGAAGTTACGGAAATAGTTCGTATCTTTGCAATATGTTTGAACAAATGCAAAGAAACGTTATTTCCCTACGAAGTATGAGGAGAAACTACGACAGAGAAAACAAATGGAGGAAACGGGCTACGCTTCTGTGGCCAGCAGGATCTCGCATCCTACCATTTGCTTCCTAACCTTCCTACGTGATTCACTCGTGGATAAGCAGTATGGCAAAGGAAGGTCCA
>JAFWPT010000064.1 GCA_017509375.1 Bacteroidales bacterium
CCAGTTAGGCATGTTCTGGGACAAAATAGCCACTTTGTCACCGGTGCTTATTCCGAAATTGGAAAGGAGGCGCGCCTGACGCCTGCAGATTTCGCTGAAACCGGCGTAGCTGTATTGCTGTTCTTCCCCTATCAAACTGAAAGCGGGGCGTTTGGCGTACTTCTTTGTAGAATATGCGAAAACGTCCGCCAATGAATCGAAATTATGCCTCATCAGTGTGTAATATACTTTTCGGGGTGCTTGCCTGTAAGATGCATCTCCTCGTAGATGGCCTGAATACGCTTCATATCCGCACGGGCATCGTCTGTAAGTTCCACTTTTTCGCCTCGCCCGATATGCTTGGTGCCCCAGTCAAAATAGCCCGCATACACAGGTATTTTGGCTTCACGGGCAATCAGGTGGAAACCGGTCTTCCAGTTCTTTACAGGCTTGCGGGTGCCTTCTGGAGCAATCGCAAGATGAAAATGCCGGGAGGAATTCATCTCGTGAATTACGCCGCGGACAAGTGTGGTAGGATTGGTGCGGTCAACGGGAATTCCTCCCATCGCCCTGACCAGCCAGCTTACAGGAGGGAAGAAGAATTCCTTCTTCACCATGCACTTGGCTTTCTCGCCGGTGGATCTATAGTACAGATACGAGATTACAAAATCCCACACCGATGTGTGGGGCGCTCCGAGCAGAATACATTTGTCTTCCGGGGCGGCGCCTGAATCAATTGTCCAGCCTAGGGCCTTCAGTACATAGCCGCAGAATTTTCCCCAAATATCCATTGTTATTATATTTGAGCACAAATATACTCAAAAAACTAAAAACTCAGAAGGAACTTGGGAAATAGGGAGGCCCTGCGGAAAACCGGCCGTATTACTTTGTCTTGGGGCTTCACCGGCCTGAGCGGCTCCGACGGGACCTGGATTTCCGACCAAATGCCAAGCGAGCGCAAGTTACGGGCAAAAATCCTTTCGAAGTCATCCTCCTGGATTTTACGGGAGAAATCCAGGTTGAGCCTTCCGCCATAGCTTACGCAAGCACATGATCCAGAGCGTTTTCGTGTGCGGCCAAGAATGAAATGAATGTCGTCCAGATACGATGCCATGCCTTCCGGCACTTCTATGTTTCCAAGGTTGGAAAAGGTGTAAGTGGCGTACTTGTCGCCCTTCAGGTGATTGATGATATTGATAACCCGCTTCTTGATAAACAAAGGGATGCACCGTATGGCAAGGTTGTCTTCCAAGGCAACGTTTGCCGCAATACGGCGGGTAAGACGGGCAGGCTGAACGTAAAGCCGTTTCTGCAGCTTCACCTCTTTGACAACCTCTTCCAGACTGTACTCGCAATTGCTTACGTCGAGGGTTATATAAACGTATGAAGAAAAGTTCCTTAGTGTGGGACTGCCAAAAATCGGCCTAAGGTTTACGGGCACTTCCATGCGGATAAAAGGGCTTTTCTTTTTACCTGCCTCTTTCGCCCTCACTTCCTGCAGGGAGTAAAGCATGAGAGCCGTAACGAACTCGGTAAGAGTGCAGTCCATCTCCCTCGCCTTGGCCACTACCTGGTCTAGTTGTACAGATAAACCGAGAGAATTAAGTATGTCCGCTTTCTCCTCCTTTCCTTTGATATGCCACGCACTTTCTTCCTGGTCAAGGGAGCCCTTAGCCCCGGAAAAGCGGTCGAAGCCATCTTCGAGTTCACGCGCCTCCGGCTCGTCATCAGGGTTATAAATCCACTTACCGTATTCTATAGCGTTTGCCCCGCCGAGCTTCAAATACTCCGCGCATACGCTGAGAAGGAAGGTCATAGCCCCCGTGCCGTCGGTAAGAGCATGATACACATCCAGGTCTAATCTTCTTTCCTGGCAGGCCAGCTTAAACATATAGCCGCCGTTAGACTTGACGTCTATTGACTTCAAAGGGCCAGGCTGGCATACCACCGGATTATTTTCCAGACGGCAAAGGAACCACCAGAACAAGCCTCTGCGTACAGAATATCGGAAGCTCGGGAAACGCTTCATCACATTATCGAGCGCCCTTTGCAGCAAAGCGGAGTCAACTTCCCGGTCGAGAGAAACCGACATTCTATATACTGCAGAATATTTACGTGTCCTGCAGGAGGGATATATTATCGCTGAATTTTCCAGCCGAGTCCATTCAGGTAATGTCATAATGCAATTATTTCTATTTGGCATCACAAAAGTATAGTATGCTATTATACGTTGGAAACAGTTGCGATAAATGACTTAAATTTGTGATTAAAACACAAAAAATGTGATAAAATACCAGAAATTTTGTGACGAAAAAAGAATTATGCTATCTTTGTCACAACATATTTTGTGACTAAATGAGCATCTATCCAAAGGCTTTCGGGAAGTTTTTCCCCAATTTGTTCTTCACGCTGGCAATTCCGGCGTTTTTTCTGGTAAGTGTTCTGCTTTATGAGCCAAAGGCCCTGTGCAAATTGATGATGAGCGGGGAAAACCTGTTCCAGGCGGGCAACATCTATTCATTCAACATCGTTATCTGCTTCGTCATAATACTGGGGACGATGATGCTCACGCGACTGTTTTTCTGGCTGATGAGAAAGCATTTACCCATGACTTTATGGCGATATACGTTCTGGTGCCTGGGAGAAATCATGCTTTGCTGCGCTTTTACGGCTTTATATCTGGTTCTGGTAGCCAGAGGTGATGACAGTTGGTTTTCCTACTTCGGACGCTGCGTAAACTCAATAGGCTCAGTACTTATTTATCCTTACCTAATAATCAGTTTGTTCTACTGCTATTCGGAGGCAAGGAATTCCGATCCCGCAGGCAATGATACCAGGCTCAAATTCTACGATAACCGCCACCAGCTAAAGTTTATAACAGAAGCCCAATCCGTGCTGTACATAGAATCCAACGTGAACAATATCATTCTGCACTATCTTGAAAACGGAATAGAAAAACGGTTTCAGATACGCAACTCCATGAAAAATATCGAGCCTCTGTGCGAACAGGCAGGCTTCGCCCGGACCCATCGGTGCTTTATAGTCAATCCGCTTCACATCAAGACTATACGTAAAGAGCCGGGAGGATTCAACTTCGCCGATTTAGGCTGCGACCGCAGCGAGGGCATACCTATATCCAAAAAGTATTATGAAAATATTACTTCTTTGCTTTAGCAACTTTTTACTATATTTGCAGCCACAACACTAAACAAAACCTACAATAGTAAATATGAAGAAATTATTTGCAATTATCAGTACCTCAGCTATCGCCATGTGCATGGCTGTATCCGTTAACGCACAAGAGCAGGAGAAAGAGATGAAGACCGGCTGGTCTTTCGGCGTTTTACCCACCGCTACATTCTCCGTAGATAACGGATTCCAGGCCGGAGCATTCGGCGATGTCTATTACTATGGAGACGGAAGCACTTATCCCGATCCACTCCACAAAATAAGCTGGGAGGCTTCTTATTTCCTTAAGAGCCAGCGTCAGCGCTATTATCTTGCATACGATTCCAAGTATCTTGTTCCCGGGATGCGAATCAATGCCTCGCTGACCTACATGACCGATCCATTATACAGTTTCTAGGGTTTCAACGGAGCCGCATCTGTGCAGGACTATGATATCTGGTCCAACCGCTACGCCGCTCCCAACATCAACTACTACGGCATGAGCCGCAATATGTTCCGCGCACTTGCGAACATCCAGGGCCGCGTGACAGATCACCTGAACTGGGCGGCTGGTGTCAATTTCTGGAATTGGACGCTTGGGGACATGAGGGACCCGGCGGTCGCCATAGACGCCAAGCAGCCGAACGCCAAGACCAATTACGACAAGAACATTACTTTGTTCAAGAAATATCAGGAACTCGGAGCCATTCACGCTGACGAGGCCAACGGAGGTAACGCCCTTGAAATCAACGCCGGATTTGTGTTTGACACCCGCGACATAGAGGCGGCTCCCAACAAGGGAATCTGGGCTGAGGCCTATCTCAACGGCAATGTGCTGGAGCACAGGTACCTTAAGGCCTGCGTTTATTTCCGTCACTATATTGACATTCCCATTCATCTCCCTGCCGGCGACCCCGTGTTCGCGTATCCGCCGTGACGGTATTTCCGTAGCCAAGATTGGAGGCAATAGCGGCTGATTCCGTACTTGGCCATGATTTCTTCCAAAGATAGTGATTGTTGCGTAGC
>JAFWPT010000065.1 GCA_017509375.1 Bacteroidales bacterium
CTTCCCTTCCCCGAAGACGGGGTGCCGGACGATATCCCCGACCTTGAAGGGACTCTCGTATTCGGCCCTCTCTTTCTCGAAATAATCCTCCTCGTCCAGCACGTGACTGAGATTCCGCGTCCCCTTCCAGAGGTCCGGCGGGATAACCCCCTCGGTCACAACGAGCTCCCGCTTGATCTCCGCCAGAAAACGGGAAGGGTACTTGTTCGTCTTGGTGGAGACGTTGTAGCCCTCGGACTCCGTAAGGAAGAGGGCCTTTTCGGCCCGGGTGACGGCAACGTACATCAGGCGCCGCTCCTCCTCCTCGCCGTTTTTCTTGCCCTCGCGGATGGTGCGCATATTGGGGAAGATACCCTCGCTGAGGCCGATGATGAACACATACGGGAACTCAAGCCCCTTGGCCTGGTGGATGGTCATGAGCTTCAGGGTAGGGGTGTCCCGGCGGTGGTCATCGTTGGTGTAGAGGGCGATGTCCTGGAGGTAATCCGCCAGGGTGCTCTCGTCGGGGGTGCGGACGCTCTCGTAGAAGCGGATGGAACTGAGGAGCTCGTCCAGGTTCTCCAGGCGGTCCTCATCCTGGTCCTCCCGGACCATCCTCTTGTAGCCGGATTCCTCCAGGATGCGGTTGAGAAGGTCACTCACGCGGTTCTCCCGGGCGAACTGCTTGGCATCCTCGATAAGGTCTATGAAGGCCGATGCCTTCTCGGGGAAGTGGATTTGCAGGGCGCTGTACAGGGAGATGCCCTCCCGGTCGGCCGTCTCCCGGACGCTGTCGAGGAACTTTCTCCCGAGCTTCCGGGAGGGGACGTTGATGATGCGCTCGAAGGAGAGGTCGTCGTCCTGGTTGGAGACCAGGCGGAGGTAGCTCAGGGCATCCTTGATCTCCTTCCGCTCGAAAAAGCGCGTCCCGCCCCAGATGGTGTACTCCAGGTGGGCATTGAGGAGCTCCTGCTCGATGGCCCGGGACTGGTGGGTGCTGCGGTAGAGGATGGCGATGTCATTGATGCCCGCGCCGCTCCCGAGGGCCATCCGTATCTGGGAGACGATCCACTCCATCTCCTCCTTCTCGCTGCGGCCGTGGAAGTGGATGACGGCCTTGCCTTCGGCCTTGCGGGTGAAGAGGTCCTTCGGGATGCGGTTCTGGTTATTGGCGATGACACAGTTGGCCACATCGAGGATGCGGGGCGTGGAGCGGTAGTTCTCGTCGAGGATGATGGTGCGGTCCGCCGCGAAGTTCACGAAAAGGTCCGGCCGGGCTCCGCGCCACTCGTAGATGGCTTGGTCCGGGTCTCCCACCACGAAGAGGTTCCGGTGCTTGGCGCTGAGCCTCTCCACGAGGTCCCAGTCGTCGAGGTTGCAGTCCTGGGCCTCGTCCACCATAATGTAATTGAGGGTGTTCTGCCAGTGCTCGGCCGCGTCCTGGAAGTGGTCCAGAATATACTTAGTGACGTTCATCAGGTCGTCGAAATCCAGCGCGTAGTGCTTCATCTGGCGGGAGACATAGCCCGCGAGGCGGGAGGTGCGGCGCATCTCGTCGCTCACCTTGCAGCCGGGGAGCATATAGGCCTGGATGTAGCCGGTGAGGGCCTTGTCCTTGGCCACTGCCTCGAGGAACTGTTTCACCGTTTTCTCCGTGCGCTTGATTCCCATCTCGTCCATCGCCTGCTTGGCGATGGCCTTGGAGTCTTCCTCATCCAGGACGGTGAAGGTCTTGGGGAAGCCCAGCCGGTAGATCTCCTGCCTCAGGAACTTCACGCAGAAGCCGTGAAGGGTGCACACGAAGTCGTTGTAGTCCCCGCTCTGGACCATCTCGGAGATGCGGCTCCGCATCTCCGCGGCCGCCTTGTTGGTGAAGGTGAGGCAGAGGATGTTCGCCGGGTCTATGCCCAGCACGTTGACGATGTAGGCGTAGCGGTGGGTGAGGGCCTTGGTCTTGCCCGTCCCTGCGCCCGCAACCACGCGTATGCGGCCCTCGGTGGCCTCTACGGCCTCCTTCTGGCGTGAGTTGAGTCCCTGGAAGATGTCTTTCATACAATCGGTTTGATAGGATTGGCGTCCCGTCCTTTCGTCCCTCCTTTCAAAGGTACTAAAAATTAAGGAATCCGCTGCCCGGAAGAACTCATTGATTGATCCCGGTGGAGCGGCGGATGAACTTCTCCGCCCGGTCGTGGATCTCGGCTATGCGGAGGATTTCCCCAAGAAGTTCCCGACGCTCGGCGCTTCCGGTGTCGAGTGTGTTCAGGGCATCCTTCGCTCTCCAGAGGTTGTGATGCAGGTCGTTGAGCTTCACCTGGATGGCTGTCTCGTTGCCGGAGAGAGCGATCTTTTTCACGTAGTCCTCATAACTCACACCGTCCCGGTGGGTGAGCAGGTCTACGGCCTCCAGGACACCTTCTTCCACGCCCTTTGCGCGGAGGTCGTTGATGGACAGGGGCGTGTCTTCTACTACATCGTGCAGGAGGCCCGCCTTCTTCTCTGCATCGGTCTTTCCCATCAGGCCGACCGACAGCACGTGGAGGATAGCAGGATTACCCACCATATCTTTTTGCCCGTCGTGTGCATTGACCGCAATGCGGATGATGTCTTCGATTGTTGTCATATCTTCTTGGGGTTATTCATTGGAGGTTTCACAGTAGGTGATAGCGCCCTTTACGAGGAGGGCGATTGCGCCGATGTACAGGCTCACGGAAAGGACAATCTCAAGCATAATTTCTTCTTTTTTGCAAAGATAAACCATGCTTGTGCCAAACTGCTGCACAAGCAAGCGAGGTTTTTTGATTTTTGATTAATCCCGCGAAAAAATACTATCTTAGCGTCCGCAAAAGCGTTTTAGATATCCATGGAAGAAAAAGGTAAAATGCCTGTCTTTGAAAGTTTTAAAGTGCCCATTGCGGTGATTGGCCTTGTGATGGGAATGGGGATGTTCACATACTGCTCGGAATCGGATAAGCCCTCGAGCTCCGAGAAAGCCGACCTGGTGGTCTATGGCAAGATATTCACGGCCGAAGACAATGAGCTGGTGGAAGCCTTCGCCGTAAAGGACGGCAAGTATGTCTATGTGGGCGACAAGGCAGGAGCCGCTGCCTATGTGCAGGATGGCAAGACCGAAGTGGTGGACTACAGCGGTGAGGGCCTTGTGATGCCCGGCTGTGGCAACGGCCACGCCCATTATGCGACAGTGGCTTCCCTCTGGGAAGTTGGAACATTTGTAGGCTATGAGGATGACGTGGACACCTTCCTTGGCGAGATCGTTCCCGCTGCCGTCGGGAAGGCAAGAGAGACGGGGGCGACGCTCATCTTCGGCCTGGGCTGGAACGTGATGCTCTACCCGGAAGACCTGCCTTACCGCAAGTTGCTGGATGACATCTGCAGTGATATTCCCATCTACATTGCCGACGACGAAGGCCACAAGGCGCTGGTGAACTCCGCTACGCTGGTTAAGGCCGGCATCATGAAGGCCGACGGTACCGTGATGAATACCGACATCCGGGGCGGCGAGATTGTGCTAGATGAGGACGGCACTCCTTCCGGCTATGTGAAGGAGCAGGCCGGCACCTACATACGCTCTTTCATGGACTACGAAAGCATCTTTTCCCTTGACCTTGCAAAAGAGAGTTTGGAAATCACCCAGGAGCAGCTCCTTTCGGAGGGCTACACGATGTGTCTCGACGGATGGTCCACCTACTTCTTCAACGAGAATCTCTACGAGGCGGCCCAGCAACTGGATTTGGCAGGTGACCTGCACTTCGTTTTAGGTACAGCCTACGAATTGGAAAGCTGGATGAATGTGGATGAAGTCCTCTCCAAAGCCGCAGCAGTCCAGAAATACGCTACCACGCATGTCAGGACCAACTGGCTCAAGCTTTTCATGGACGGCACGGTGGAAAGCGGCACCGGATTCATAGACCCCATCTATCCTGACGGACATCAGGGTAACGCCAACTGGTCGGAAGAGGAACTGACCGAAATTACGCGGAAGGCCAACGAAAAGGGCCTGACGATGCACGTGCATGCCATGGGCAACAAGGGTGTCAACCGCGTGGTCAACGCGTTCATCAGCGGTGGAAAGGATGAGATGCGCAATACGCTGGTACATGTCTATAACGTCCTGCAAGCGGATTATCTGCGTATGGCCGAGCACAATATCCATGTCGCCGCCAGCCTGCTTTGGCACTATAACGACACGGAGTTTCAGGAGGCGTTGCTCGAGATACTTCCGGCCGGCCTGAATGACAAAGGCTATCCGCTGAAGTCTTTCTTCGATTACGGCATCAACGTGTCTTCCCACACCGACTTCCCGGCAACCTCAGATGCTCCCGACGACCCGTTTGGCATTATGGAGATTGCGGTCACGGGCGTTTACCAGCAAGAGCCTGGGAAGCCCTGGTGGCCGGAAGAACTCCTCACCCGCGAGCAGGCCCTCACTGCCCTCACCATCAACGTAGCCAGGCAAATGTTCCTCGAGAATGAGCGGGGCAGCATCTGCACCGGCAAGTATGCCGACTTCCTCCTGCTCAACCAGGACGTGCTCACCTGCCCGGCCGACCAGATTCATGCCACCGAACCCGTAGCTACCTACTTCGAAGGAACGAAGGTATACCCGATGTAGATCATCCGCACGGTTGGACTTATGCTTTGGGCACGGTCCAATCCTGTAAGGCTCGTAGTATCACAGAAAATGAAATCACTGGATTCTATGGAAACCTACGAAAAGATTAACCTGGCCGATTATTTCCAGGCCGCCGCAAGCAGTATTGCGGCGGCTCCATACTCAACTAATTCTTCCGGTTAATCAGGCTCACGACGACTTTCACCATCGTATCCATCTCTTCCGTGTGACGTCCAGGAGGACCTGAAGAAGGCGGTGCGTATAATGGAAGAAATGCTGAATAGCCTATAGGATCTGAAGAGCTATCGCCGCACACGCTTCCGCATCGGCCAGCGCATGGTGATGCCTCGTCAAGTCATACCCGCAAGCTGCCGCCACCGTCTGCAGCTGATGGTTCGGCAAGTCGCGTCCAAAGTGCCTGCGCGACGCCCTTAAAGTGTCGAAAAACTCGTAATCGGGATAGTCCATCCGGTATACCCTGAAAGCAGCCTTCAGGCAACCCTCGTCGAAAGGAGAATTGTGCGCCACCAGCGGTAACCCTTCAATCAGCGGCTCAATCTTGGCCCATACCTTGGGGAACACTGGCGCATCCTCCGTATCCTCGGCGCAAAGCCCGTGCACCTGCATGCAGAACCACTGGTAGTACTCTGGCTCCAGATGAATCAGTGAATAGAACGAATCCACCACCTGCCCATCACGCACAATCACAACCCCTACCGAGCATACGCTGGACGGGCACTCGTTCGCTGTCTCAAAGTCAATTGCTGCAAAGTCCTTCATCGCGCATACAGTTTTGCCATTTCCGCCACATCATCGGCCACCTCGTCCCTGAACCAAGTAGGTGTCATCACTTCCACTGAAGGCCCACGGCTCAAAAGCTCCTGCTTGAAATCAAACGTCGGCACCAGGTGATACTGGAACACGGCAAAGTCCTCGTCGGCCGAAATCTTCTTCTGCGACTGGTGCAAGGGGAGTGTCTCGAAATACTTTGCCTGGTATGAGTCCACGCGAAGCTCCACCGTCACCGGCTTCAGGTCTTTCTCGGCGATGATGCCGAAGTAATTGGAGAAGAATTCCAAGGGCACTGGATATCACGCCAAGATATTACCTGGGGAAACTAGCCAGAATATGAGGAGGAGAGCCCAGAGAACAATCAGGGCAACTTGCAATTTCTGTCTCTTATTCATCTTTCTTTGGAATCTTTGAACCGAGAACATAAAAAACGCCCATTACGATAGCGACACAGAGACCGACGCCCAACCATAAGAGAGCATCTGTCCATGAATCCAACTTCCCGCCAATCCACATAATCAGCGGATACCCAATAATAAAGCCAAGGCTGGAACTCGTAACTGCCTTTAGGACCCTTTTCTGTTCTTTGTCTAGTTTCATCGCATATAGTTTATTCTCCCAGCGCTTCTTCCTCCGTTATCTTGGTGAAACGCTGCATAACTTTTCCATCCCTCTCGACAGTCCCGAAAAACATCTCTTCCGGCCTTACCCACAGCTCGCCCTCACCATAGAGAGCCTGATAAACGACCATCTTCTCCAGGGTCTCGCTATCCTTTGCAATACCCAGAAGCTTATACTTTCCACCTTTGAAATGTCTGTAGTAGTCTGCCATAGTGCGAAGATAACGAAAAAAACTGATTCACTTTGATGAGGGGTGTGCACATACCCGGTATGTGCAGCGCGCGCTTTGGGAAGAGCCCACCAGGTCATTCTCTGTTTTTAGAGTCCATGCAGATGGTTACAGGTCCGTCATTGACAAGGGTAACCTTCATATCGGCCCCGAACTCTCCGGTCCCGACGGGCTTTCCAATGGCATCGGAAAGGGCCTGGCAGAACTGCTCGTAGAGGGGAATGGCCAGTTCGTGACCGGCTGCTCCGATATAGGAGGGACGGTTGCCTTTCCGGGTGGAAGCCATCAGCGTGAACTGGCTGACGACTATGACCTCGCCTCCGGTCTCCAGGACACTTCGGTTCATGACACCTTCTTCATCGTTGAAGATCCTGAGCCCGGAGAGTTTCTTCACCAGGTAGTCAATGTCCTCTTTCCCATCTTCGTGCCCGACTCCGAGAAGAACGAGGAGCCCCGC
>JAFWPT010000066.1 GCA_017509375.1 Bacteroidales bacterium
CCGCCTACGGTCTGGGCAAGTTCCGGAAAGTCGATATCTTCACCAAGCCACATAGTGTTACGAAATACAAGCTCGGCAGCCTGGGCAATGAATTGCTCGTTGAAGAGGGAAGGAGCGATAACGGAATTGGTACGGCGCGCATCCAGTTCCGTTTGCAGCGTGTGGATTTTCTCCTGCAGGGCATTTCGTTGCTGCAGGTATTCGATTTTGGGGAGAGCTTCATCCGAATACAGATAAATCTCGTCCAGTCGTTCCAAGGCGCGTATATTGCGCTCAAGGTCAGCCTGCAGACGCTCGTCTTTTGGTTTTTCCGTGGGCGGTGGCGCGGTTCTGTATGCCACGGGGGCGGTGTGGTGTGTAAGTACCTGTCGGACGTTTTTCAGACTGGCAGGGGAGAGCCGTACCCCGGCAAATACATCTCCGGTCAGCAGATGGGCGGCTATCTGTTTGACCGTCCAGTTCGGCTTAAATGTCTTGCGCAAGGTCAGCATATTGCTGATATAGCGAAAAATGAAGCCGCCTATGGAGTTATCGGCAACGCAAGGATTGGAGCAATCGTGATTATTTTTGCGCCGACCTTGGCAGTTGTACATAGATGGACGATACCCGGACGACAGTGCTTTGCGTTTGGTGGCGTAGTATTTTGCCCCGCATTGCCCGCAATAAATGATGTTGGCGAAGATATGGACTTGTTTACGCTGAGAATGTCTGCCGGTGGTGTGCCGGTTCTTGTTCTTTTCCAACCACTCATCTATGCGGGCAATATCCTCCGACGTGAAAATGGCCGGGTGATGCTTGGCACACATGATCCATTCTTTTTCATTTTTAAAGGAAAAGCTCTTATCGGATTCGTCTCGGTAGTTATAGCGGTATGTACCACGGTAAAATGGGCTTGTCAGGATAATTTGGACAGTGGCAGGCGACCATTGGTAACCGCGCCGGGTACGCTTGCCCATCACATTCAGGCGGCGGGCGGTGTTTGCTATGGAGTGGCAGGAAATATAAATATCCTTCAACAGCAGAATGTCATCTCGTTCATCTTCCCGTATGTGGAAAGAATCGGTGGCACTGTCATAAATATAACCGAAGGGGACGCGGCCCCCGTTCCATTTCCCTTCCGCGGCTCGGGCGTTCATGGTGGCCTGTACCCGTTCACTGGTCATGTTCCTTTCCAGTTCGGCAAACACAAGGATAATTTTGAGCATAGCCTCGCCCATGGCGGTAGATGTATCGAACTGCTCATTTTTGGATACAAAAGTAACACCGAGTTTCTTGCATTCGGCGTACATTTGGGCGAAGTCCAGCAGATTTCTGCTGATTCGGTCAATCTTCCAGACCAGCACATGGGAAAATTCCCCGGCCTTGACACGTTCCATCATTTGCTGAAAGGCCGGGCGGTCAGTGTTCTTCCCGGAATAACCGGCATCTTCGAAAATCTCATAGTCTTCAATGTTCAGCGCGTAACGGGCATAATTGGCCATGTCGTTGCGCTGCATAGGCAAAGAGTCCTTGTCCGTTTGGTGTATGGTTGAAACGCGGCAGTAGATAGCTGCCTTTTTGTCTCTTGGCATAGAGACCGCCTCCTTTTGCAAGGAGACTGTTCAGGGGAAATGGTTGGCAAAATATTTTATCCAATGCGGCGTAAAACCCCGAGCTTTAGCTCTGGGGATATAAGCCGCGTCCTGCGAATTTACGTAAGTAATTGAAGCAGGACAACTGCTAACCTTCGTAGTATAATAGACTTAGCTAAAGAATACGAAAGAAAGGAGAAGCCCTGCAACAATAGAAACTGGACGAATCGAAAACCAAGGC
>JAFWPT010000067.1 GCA_017509375.1 Bacteroidales bacterium
GATTGTCTGTTTGTTCCATTTTGAGCTTGAATTGGTAACCATTGAAAGTCCGTCGCCGAAGTTCCAGGTCTGACCGGCGGAGGCTTTGGCATCCGCGTCCAGTCCTGTGATCTGTTTCATCTGGGCATCTGTGAAATTCGCAAAATTCCATTCGTGACTTTCTTTGGCTGTTGCGCTGCCGACACCCAATTGGTTGACGGTGATTGTCTCTGCATCATTGCTGCCGAGCTTGAGATAGATATATCCCACCTTTGGATCGGTACTTGTGTTCTCAGCAACTGAATAGGTGATGGTTCCGCCGCTTATGGATGCAGCGGTAACTACACTGCCGTCTGTGGTTACGGTTATGTCGCTGTCATTGCAATACTTAAGGCTGTATGCGTTTTCGGCTGTGAGGCCAGTGCCTCCCGCAGCAGGAACGTTATTGACCGAAGATTTCAGTATAGTCAATTCCGGAGTCCTTTCAGCCCAAGGAGTTCCAAGATCAAAGATTTCGCCGTTGACGATGGACTTGTTTACAGAGCCGGAGAATTCTTCGGTGGTTCCGCCAATGGTATATTTTACGGTGATTGTCCCAAAGTTGGTACCACGTGCAGGAGCGAGGAGATAGTAACTGGATCCCTTGACAAAACTGCCGGTTGCAGTGACTTCTTTGGTACCGCTGTTGGCGCTGTCAAACGAACCGTCTGAAGAATAAACAGGCCTTCTGCAAGTCCAGGAGCCACTTCCGGATATGGAAACGGCAGTTACATTGTCCACGGGAATGGTAATTTTTATGAAGCCGACGCCGTATTTGAAAACAAGTTTCCTGTCGCTGTTGGCCTTGGCCAGCATGAGCGCGAAACTTGGATCAAAGCCGTTCTCGACAGCCGCCTGATTAGTGAGGTTAAATGCGGAATTGATCTCCAGTTTGTCTGGAAGAGATCCCGTATTAAGATTATACTTGTTTTCTGCCGGATATACCGCAAAGTATTGGTCGAATACCCCGATGGGATCATCGGCGTTCTCAAAAACTGCACTGCGTGTGCCTGCTCCGGTCTTGAGTGTATAGACCTTGCTGTCAGTTCCGGTAGAGGAGTAACCGTAAACACGGATCTGATCACCTGCAGCCCACTTTACAAAGGTGCCGTCAAGGGTAGTCTTTGTGTCGTCGTTGTCCAGAATCGAGACGGCAAAGGTAGTATTGTCTCCGGTTGCGGGGACCTTAATCTCGTTAAGCTCTTTGTTGCAGGAAACGAGGGAGATAGCGGCTATGGCTATTGCAAAGATACTTGAATGTTTCATAATCGTAGCTGCTAGTTCCAAATAATACTGTCATGACTTGTCTCTTCCAGTTCATCAAGTTCTGCCGAGCTGGAACCCATTGTTGCAAATGTGCTGTTCATCAAGACGCGATTGCAGCGTAGCTCGATGATTCGTGTCGAAGGGCTTTCGTAGTTTTTTCCGGGCATCCCCGGAAGTGTGGTTATTTTCATTGTAATATATTGTTTTTTATAATGTTACTCTATTCTACCTCGGTCACTATTACAAGCAGCAGTGCCTGTTCTTTTGATTTCTGCTTGATAGTATATTTGGTGCCTTTTTCAAGGGCGATATCACCGGAGTCTCCGGGCGCCTCGTAAGGGGAGCTTATTACCGTTTCGGAACCTCCCTCCGGGATAATCTGGATTGATGCGGCGGTGTCGCCTGTCTTCCTTCTTATGAACCAGAAACGGACACTGCTGATAAGCGTAGAAGAAGTGGTGAAGCTAATCTCACCGTTTGAATTCATCTTCCATCCCTTGGTGGAGGTAATGCCGTTGATGGTCCAGTTGGAAATATTGTAATCTCCGCCGAGGTCGGCAGTACCTCCGGCAGTGGTGAAATAACTGCCCGTGGCATTATCTGTAAGAATCTGGCTCTTCTTGGAAGAATCTACATAGAAGATGTGGGTATGGGTCTCGCCTGCATCTGAGCCGGCGCCCTGATTAACTATCACGTCCTTGGTGACTGTCTTGTTTCCATCGTAGGTGTAGGTGAGCGTGACAGTCGCATTTCTTGCATAGCCGGTGTTGGCTGTGGCCGTAAGAGCGACATCGTCCTCACTGACATCTCCTACCGTGAGCCAGTCACTGGCCTCTTTGAGGGCGGCGGTGAGAACTCCGTCAGCCCTGGAGTTGCTAATCTCGTAGGCTATTGAGCCGGAAGTTGCATCGGCGCCTATGCTTACGTCACTGGATAAAATTACAGGGGTGAAATCTACGGGTGGGCAGTTGAGGTCATATACGATACCGTTCTGCAGGGTAACGGAGTTGAGGGATGTCGTGCTTGCCGTTGCTACATAACCATCGGTAGTCGTGAAGGTAAGAGTGAGAGTCTTCACGTTGGACTGTTTGGTCTGTACGGGGACATAGTAAACGGCATCCTTTTCGAGGGCCGGGTTGGCTGTCAGAGTGACGAAGTTTTTCGCACTTTGCACATCGACCGTGCTGAAATTGGACGTACTCCATGAGGGACGACCGGAGAAACGGGCGCTTCCGCTCGATTCGAACAGAATGCTCTTTATTCCTGCCTCGCTTATCTTGATCTTGAAGAATGCGGTTCCGAAGTGGAATGCAATATTGCCGTCGGCATCGATGGCTCCCACCATCATAGCGTGCTCGGCGCTGAAACCATCCTTCACGGCAGGGATTTCGCGGGAAGGGAAACAATCGGCCTTTACTGTGATGTTTCCGCCGGAGAGGGGCCTGTTTGCATCAAACGGGTCAATTTCGATGCTTGCAGGATAGAAAGCATAGAACACAGTCTCCTCTGCATCGGCGGCGGCAATCTTACCGCTGAATTTGGCAGATGCTGTTCCGTCGCCTTCGGTGAGCGTGAAAGTGGCAAGGTTGCCGCTGGTCTTGGCGATGACGGTAATCTGGTCGCCTTTGCTCCAGACTACTTTGGCGCTTCCGTTCATTTCTGTCTTGGTGTCACTCTCGGGAGCCTTGACAGTGAAGGTCTTTTCGATAGTGGCGGCTGACATGTCCTGGGGAACGCTTGCCTCAGGGGCGACTTCCTTCTTGCAGGATATTGCGAGCAGCGCGACGGCTGCGAATGAAATGGCTATATACTTTTTCATATTCCTTTCCTCCTGCTACCATTTGATTTCAGTGTCGTCGTAACCCAGATCGGGTATGCTTGCGCCCGGGCTCTCTTCAAGGAAGCAGCTGGCGTTTTCTGCTTCGAGCCATTCCGTCTCAGGGACGGTGTAATGCTTTTTGTACATATATGTTTGGCTTTTAAAGTATTCTACAAAGTCACGCCGCTCTTGAAGATGGCGATCTCGCGGTAGCCGTTCTTTTCGTTGTTGACAGACTCTCCGCTGGCGGCGGCCAGCACCGTGTCTATGAAACTGCCGGCCACCAGGTCCGGGTTCTCACCCTGGGCAAGCACTCCGGCGTTGAAGTCGATCCAGCCCGGCTTGTGCTCGAAGAGGGGAGTGTTGGTGGATATTTTCATAGTTGGTACGAAAGTGCCGAACGGGGTGCCCCGTCCCGTTGTGAATAGGACTATCTGGCATCCTGCGGCAGCGAGGGCTGTGCTCGCCACGAGGTCGTTGCCGGGCGCGCTCAGCAGGTTCAGGCCCTTGACGCGAAGGCGCTCGCCGTACTTGAGAACGCCGCGGACGGTACTCTTGCCGCATTTCTGGGTGCATCCGAGCGACTTTTCTTCCAGGGTTGAAATGCCCCCCGCCTTGTTGCCGGGGGAGGGGTTCTCATACACCGGCATACCCTGGGATATGAAGTACTCTTTGAAGTCGTTGATAAGGGAAACCGTCTTATCGAAAGTCTCACGGTCCTGGCAGCGGTTCATCAAAATGGTTTCGGCTCCGAACATTTCCGGTACCTCAGTGAGGACGGTGGTGCCGCCCTGTGCCACGATCCAGTCGGAGAACACGCCCAGGAGGGGATTGGCGGTGATGCCGCTGAGACCGTCGGAACCTCCGCATTTCAGTCCCACGCGCAGCTCGGACACGGGAATGTCTTCCCTGCGGTCCAGCGAACAGACGGAATAAATCTCGCGCAGTTTCTGGAGCCCGAATTCCACTTCGTTCTCGACTTGCTGGCACACGAACATTTTTACCCTGGATTCGTCAACGGGACCTACCAGATCGCGGAAGGAGTCCAGCTGGTTGTTTTCGCAGCCGAGGCTTACTACCAGCACGCCTCCCGCATTGGGATGATGTACCATGTCTGCAAGGATGGTGCGGGTGTTCTCATGGTCGCCGCCGAGCTGCGAGCATCCGTAATTATGGGGGAAAGCTACTATAGCGTCCACCGAGTCGTCCTTGCCCTCGATTTCCGCTTTGAACCGGGTGACTATCTCCTGGATGATGCCGTTGACGCAGCCTACGGTGGGGATGACCCATATCTGGTTGCGTATGCCGACCTGTCCGTCGGAGCGGCGGAAACCCCGGAACGTTGCGGCCTGACGGCTGCTCCCGTCCTGACGGGACAGGGGACGAGGGGCGGCAGCTTCTGCCTTTTCGGGCTCGTATTTGTAATCCAGGAGGCCTTCCAGGTTTGTCTTTATGCAACTGTGGTCCACCATGGAGCCTGCTGCCGCGTCACGGGTTACATGCCCTATGGGGTAACCGTACTTGATTACATTGTCTCCGGCGCGCAGGTCCTGCAGCACCACTTTATGGCCGCGCGGTACGTCGCAAAGCAATTGCAGTCCTTCTACCGTTTCGCCTTTGTGAAGGTCCTCGAGGGCGACCACCACGTTGTCGGCCGGATTGATTTTGATATATCTCATCAGAAATTGAAATAATTTTTGGCGTTGTTGTAGGAAATGTCTTCGACCATCTTTCCGATTGCGTCGAGCTCCGAAGCGGGAAGCTTGCCTTCTTCCACGTCCTTGCCGAGTACGTCGCAGAGAATGCGGCGGAAGTACTCGTGGC
>JAFWPT010000068.1 GCA_017509375.1 Bacteroidales bacterium
AACAATAACAACAATCCGCCGGAACAGGCTGAAGGGAAACTCTCCGGCATCACATACCAGCTGAACGTATATAGCTTCGCCGATTCCAACGGTGACGGCTGGGGCGATATCAAGGGTATTGTCCAGCATCTCGATTACCTGGACGAACTCGGCGCCACGGCCCTCTGGCTGTCTCCCATCCAGACTTCCGCCTCCTATCACGGCTACGATGTGCTGGATTACAATTCCATCAACCCCAAGCTCGGCACCGAAGCCGACTTCAAGGAGCTGATAACCAAAGCGAAGGAAAAAGGCATAGACATCTATATGGACTATGTGCTCAACCACTCCGGACGCGGAGAATGGTTCAACAGCGCCATAGCCGACGAAAACAGCCCCTACCGCAGTTTCTATGTGTTGTCCGGCAATCCAACGGCGGACGTAGCGGCCGGCAAGGTGGACAACTACGGAGGCGCCAAGAATCCCGGAATGGGCAACTGGTACACCGCAGCCGGCGGCAACATAGGCTACAAAGGCCGCCTGCACTTCAAGCTCGACTGGGCCAAGAAGACCATCACCGTTACCGAGACGACGGCCGCCGCACAGCAGCCCAACCCTTCCGCGAACAAGTGGCTCTGGATAGGCAGCGCAGGCCTCGTGGGGCTCTACCAGTCCGGCAGCGACACGCATGAAATCACCATTGACGTGGACACCGACTGGGGGTTCCTCATCCGTTCCTCCAGCACCAGCTGGGACAACGGCACGAAATGGGGCGGCAACGGCACCAGCCTCAGTTTCGGCGTGCCCTATCCCATCAACAGCAGCACTGCGGCCGACATCACCTTCGGCGGCACCAGCATCTGGTACTTCGCCAGCTTCGACAAATCCATGCCCGACCTTAACTACGGGCCCTATGCCAGTGCGTCCTCATCTCCCGCGTTCAAGGCCCTTGCCGAAAGCGCCGACAAGTGGATAAACATGGGCGTTAACGGACTGCGCCTCGACGCAGTGATATGGATATACCAGAACCAGACTGCCGCCAATGCCAGCTTCCTCAAGCAATGGTACGACCGCTGCAACAGCACCTACAAGGCACGCGGCGGCGAAGGGGACATCTACATGGTGGGCGAAGCCTGGTGCGACAATGCGGAAAAGATGGCGCCGTACTACAAAGGTCTGCCTTCCAATTTCAATTTCTACTACTGGTATACGCTCAAAGACCGCATAGCAAAAGGCAAAGGCAGCGATTTCGCAAATACTATCCTGTATATGCGCAATCTCTTCAAGACCCAGCGTCCCGGCTTCATCGACGCCATCAAATTAACCAACCACGATGAAGACCGCGCCGCAAACGACCTCGGCAGGAATGTCTCCAAGGAAAAGCTCGCCGGAGCCGTGCTGCTCACATCTCCCGGCAAGCCCTTCATCTACCAGGGCGAAGAGCTGGGTTACTGGGGCAACAAGTCCGGCGGTGACGAATACGTCCGCTCCCCAATCAAATGGACCCGCAGCGCTTCTGTCCCCACCGCCTCACTGAACGGAAAAGTAGACAATGCCATGCTTTCGGCAGACATCTCGGTGGAAGCGCAGGCCTCCACGGAAAACTCACTGCTGAACGTGTACCGCGCATTCGCCAAAGCCCGCAACAGCTACAAGTCCCTGGCCCGAGGCGAGATGAGCGAAGTTCAATCCGGCAATGACGCCATCGCCGCATGGACTATGTCGGGCGAAGGCCAGACCGTGCTGGTGCTCCACAATTTCAGCGGAGCTACCGTACTTGTGAATATGACCGGATACAAGCTCTCCAACAGCATAGTATCCAACGGCAACTGTTCCGTCAACGGCAACTCTGTGACTATGGGCCCTTACGCCTCCGCAGTTTACCTTCAGTAAAAAGAACGTGACAACTATGAAAAAGATAAGCGCATTGATGGCCGCGGCGCTGATGCTTGCGGCGTGCGGAAAAAACTCGCAAGACCCCGGCAAAGACACTCAGGAACCGGAAGAAAACCCGCCTGCAGCAGTACAGACGCCCGGATTCGCATACGGGGCGGATATAAGCTGGACCTCCGAGATGGAGGCCGGCGGCAAGGTTTTCAAGAAGCAGGACGGCAGCACTGCAGACATCTTCGATGTGCTTAAGGATGTGGGGGTGAACTCCATACGCCTGCGCGTCTGGGTACAGCCCACAGGAGGATGGAGCGGCAAGGAAGACGTGGTTGCGCTGGCCGTAAGGGCTTCCAGGGCCGGAATGGCGCTGATGATAGATTTCCACTACAGTGACTTCTTCGCGGATCCGAGCCGGCAGGATTTTCCTTCCGGATGGAGCGCAGACAAGACCGATGTAGATAAAACTGCGGGGCACATACGCGCACATACCGCCGATATTCTTGGCGCCCTGAAAGAAGCCGGAGTCTCTCCTGCGTGGATACAGATAGGCAACGAGACCATCAACGGATTCCTCTGGCCTCTCGGAAAGATAGACTGGAACAGTTCCGCGCCATGGGACAATTTCGTAAAGCTGTACAATGCGGGCTACGAAAGCGCTAAGGAATTATTCCCCGGCGCTCTTGTAATGCCCCACCTCAACAACGCCTTCCAGGACCGCGCATGGTGGTTCAAGGAGCTGAAGCAAAGAGGCGGCAAATTCGACGCTATGGCTTTGTCGCATTATCCACAGACGGAAGCCGGCAAAACTCCCGTGCAGGTGAATTCAGAAGCTATCTCCAGCATCAAGAAAATGATGGTGGAGCCCACACTGGCCGGCCTTCCTGTAATCATAGCCGAAGTGGGAGTAAAAGCCGGTCAGGAGAGCAGTTCCGCAGCCGTACTGCAGGCCTTCATGGACGAAGTCCGGAATCTTTCGGTCTGCAAAGGGGTATTCTACTGGGAACCGGAAGTTTACGGCGGGTGGAAACCAGCCGTTTACAATACTTTGGGATGGGGTCCGTACGACATGGGGGCATTCACGTCCGACGGCCGGCCGTCCAGCATAATGAACGCATTCAAACACTGATAAGCAATGAGAAAACTCTTCCTGGCCGCCCTGGTTACCGTGGCCGCATGCATAGGATGCAAGCAATCGTTCGACCCTTCAGGCATAGATGACGCCACTCCGCAGCAAATAGCCCGCGTAGAGCCGCTGAGCTGGTGGACAGGCATGAAAATGCCTCTGCAGCTGCTCGTTCAGGGCTCCGGTATCTCCGAATACGAAGTACGCGCGGAAGGCCGTACCGGAGTACAGGTGTCAGGTACCAGCAAAGGCGACAGCCCCGATTTCCTTTTTGTTGACGTGCAGATTGCTTCCAATGCCGAACCGGGCATCTGCTGGCTGGTGTTCAGCAAGGATGACGTATGCTTCAAGTACCCATACCTCCTGAGGGAACGCAGGGAAGGAAGCGCCTCACGCACCAGCTTCACTACGGAGGATATGATATACCTTATCATGCCTGACCGCTTCGCCTCGGCCGACAGCGCAAATGACGGAGGCTGGCCCGGAGGCAAGTACGAAGACGGCTCCGCGCTCAACTGGAATGTGCCGCAGACGCCCGACATAGTGGACCGTAAGGACCCCGTTGCCCGCCACGGAGGCGACCTCCAGGGCATGATAGACCATCTCGACTACGTAGCCGGGCTCGGTGCCACTGCGGTATGGAACACCCCTCTGCTGCTTGACAACCAGGAATTCGAATCCTACCACGGTTACGCCTGCGCCGACTACTACCACATCGACCCTCGTTTCGGAGACAACGCCCTCTACAAGAGATATGTGGAGCTGTCGCACGAGAAAGGGCTCAAGGTAATAATGGACATTGTGACCAACCATTGCGGCACCGCTCACTGGTGGATGGAAGACGCCCCATTCAAGGATTGGATACACAAGTTTCCGGAGTACACCCAGATGAACGCCCTCTTCTCGGTTTACATGGATCCAAATGCCGCCCGGGCGGACCTGCAGCGGCAGGAGAGCGGCTGGTTCGTTCCCTCCATGCCGGACATGAACCTGGACAATCCCTACGTGCTGCGGTATTTCCAGCAGTGGGCTATATGGTGGATAGAATATGCCGACCTCGACGGACTGCGCGTAGATACCTACCCCTACAACGAGCCGGGGCCAATGTCCGAATGGTGCAAAGCGGTACGTGAGGAATACCCTAACATAAATATTGTAGGCGAATGCTGGGATATGAACATACCACAGCTGGCATACTGGCAGGCAGGCAATCCGAACAAGAACGGCTTCGACAGCAAACTGCCGAGTATCATGGACTTCCCGCTTCAAAGCGCCATTATCACCGCCCTCTGCGAGGACCAGGTGTGGTGGAGCGAAGGGATGACGCGGGTGTATTCCGTTATAGCCCAGGATTTTGCATACACGGATCTGGACAACATGCTGATATTCTTCGCCAACCACGACCACGCCCGCACCGGCGACATATTGCGCACCGACCCTGCCAGAATGAAGCTGGCCATAGCCATGCTCGCTACGCTTAGGGGCATTCCGCAGCTTTACTACGGCGACGAAATGATGTTTCTGGAGCGCAAGGACTGCCAAAGCCATGACGGAGCCAAACGCATAGACTTTCCCGGCGGATGGGAGGGTGACGGCGTGAACCTTTTCAGCGCCGAAGGACGCAGCCGGGCGGCTTCTGCCGTACGCAAGAAAGGCGAGGCCGACTATAGCAGCGCGGCAGAGCTGCACGACTATACCGCACGCCTCTTCAACTGGCGCAAGGACTGCAGCGCCGTACAGCACGGCAAGACGCTCCACTTCATATCCCGCAAGAACGTGGGTACGCACAACATCACGGACAACAGTTACTCATACTTCCGTTACACGCCGGACGACTGCGTCTTCGTGTACATCAACAACAACGATGAAGTGCGGCAGCTGGACTGGAGCCACTACTCGGAATTCGTGTCCGGTCCCGTGAGCGGCACGGATGTGCTGAAAGGAGAGAGCGTCGTGCTGCAGGACGGACTTGAGATTCCCGCCCGCAGCGCACTGATCGTGGAATTCTCCCGCTAAGCTACTGAATCAGAGAGTTAAGGAAGCCGGTTTGAGTCCGTTCGAACCGGCTTTTACTGTTATCTTTCCTTTTCCGGTGCGCCTTACGATTACCGAGGCCAATCCGTTGAAAGCATCGACGGCAGGCGCACGGAATGACGCATGACTGGTGGGATCGCCTGCATCGGTGGCCACTATTTCTGCGGGGCCGCTCAGCGAAAAAGCAATATTGTTGCACGCATCCGGCACCAGGACGCCGTCGGCATCAAGCACCGACACGCTCAGGTACAGGAGTTCGCTTCCTATATAATCCGGCGTGAGTCCCAGACAGCACGCTTCGCCTGCCGTCCTGACGCTTGCCCGCGCCCACGGCTTCCCTGCTTCATAAGCCGCCATATCTTTATACGTTACGACCTCCAGCACGCCGGGTTCATACACGGCGTCATCCCAGCGGAGGCGGTATTCCCCTTGTGCTTTCTCCTTCACTCCCAGGGACTTGCCGTTCAGGAACAACTCTCCTGCCTTTCCGGAGGTATATACGTGGACGGGGACCGTTTCCCCTTCCTTGCCAGGCCATGTCCAATGCGGCAAAATGTGAGCCGACGGCAAATCGTCCCTCCAGCGGCGTATCCTCCTTTACCGGCGGCATGATTTCTCTGGTGGCTCTGTGGCTGTTCACACCCATCCTTTCTTCGGCAGCCCTGAAGTTTTCTTCTGTCGAGAAATTCCTGATCATCC
>JAFWPT010000016.1 GCA_017509375.1 Bacteroidales bacterium
AAGTTCGGCTTTCAAACCAATCTTTTCCCTTAACCACCTCGGGGGTCAGTTTCCTCCGGACGACGGGGGCCACTTTCGCGTCGGATGGAGGGGGCCAGTTTTAAACCGGATTTAGGGGGTCACACGCGCGCGGATTTTCCAATTTGCTCCAGGCCAAAAGCCGTCTATTTGATGATGCCGATTGACGCGGCAAAGTGATATCCGGCAGAAATTGATAGCTGGTCGTCGGGAGAGTCCGGTTTTCCTTCGGTAAACTTCATGTTGTTGATATGTGCTCCGAGCTTTGCTATCCACAAAGGCACGCCGACTGCCTGGGCGGCCGCTCCCCATAGAAAATTGCCGAAATTGTAGTTATCGTGCGCAATGGCGCCTTCCTGAGGGGTATGCGAAACGTAATATGTCCCGAGGCTCAGGGGGTGGTCGCCATTACGCGCGAAATCCAGAAGTCCGTAGTAATCACTCTCACGTTTCAGATAGAGCAGGCCCCGGATCAGACCGTGATTGATTTTTTCGTAAGCCTGCACTTTTTTCAGAGAGTAAATGACGTCGCCTTTGGAAACGATTTCAAGAGAAGATCCTTTCAAGACCAGCATGGAATCCTTTAGCGGGTCGGCAAGTGAAATCACCTCTCCTTCGGCACCGAATCCGGGGTTGTGAACTATGGTGCCGATACTTCCTTCGGAGTAGCCGCTGATATTCCCGCCGGCGTCATAGACACACACGTAAACAGACCCTTCGGCAGATGACTCGGGAACGGTTGAGAATCTTTCCTCTCCATCGAGGCTCTCGTGATGCACTGATTTTATGTATCCCAGGCTGTCAAACTGGTACAGACTGCGGCCAAGGGATTCCTGCTCAACAGCTATACCCCCGATTGTCTGGTACATATGCCATTTTCTGACCAGTATACTGTCTGCATCATACTCTGTGACGCTCCTGAGATCGTGACCTAAATCACCGTCGAAAACATAATACCTGGGGAAATGCAGGGTGCCGGATGTATCCGCATCATGCGACCAGCCGGAATCGCGGGTATATACAAGCTCTCCGCATCCGTGGTGCATCGGGATTCTCACCTCCCGCTGTCCGCTTGCCACCTTGGGTGAAAGGACAGCTGCAAGCGACAGTGCAAGTATCAACAGTCTTTTGGTAGTCATACAGATTGTAAAGATAAATATAACTGGCGATTTTTGTACCTTTGCAACTCATATATGAGCAGCAAATTGGAAGGTCACTTCGGCTACCGCCGGCTTGTAGTGTCGTCATTGCCCCTAATCGGGATGATGGTACTGATCAGCGTGTACAGCATTGTGGACGGCCTGTTCGTATCCAATCTGGTCGGGACGACGGCATTTGCGGCACTCAACCTCATCTGGCCTGCAATCGGCCTGGTCGGCGCCCTGGGACTCATGGTGGGCACCGGCGGTGCAGCATTGGTGTCCAAGACGCTGGGCGAAGGCGATCCGGAGCGTGCCAGGCGCTATTTCAGTATGTTCGTGGAGTTCATCCTCCTGCTTTCGGTGGTGCTGGCCGTGCCGCTGCTGATATGGATGGAGCCGCTGTCGGTCTCCATAGGGGCGGAAGGAGAGATGGTCCAGCAGTGCGTTATCTACGGCCGTATTTGCGCCGCAGGTATGCCTGCATTTATGATGCAGATGGGTATGCAGCCATTCTTTATGGTAGCGGGACGGCCAAGGATGGGCACCAGGGTTTCACTCGTAAGCGGTCTCGTTAATATTGGGCTGGACGCTCTCTTCATCATAGTGTTCGGATGGGGCCTGGCCGGAGCTGCAGCAGGGTCGATGCTTGCCTGCTGCGTAGGCGGATTCTACCCTCTGTGGTTCTTTTCCAGCCGCTTCAACCATACCAGCCTTGAGTTCAGGGCCACAAGATTCGAACTGCGACCGCTCGCCAAAGCGTGCTCCAACGGCCTGTCCGAATTCGTGGGCAACATTTCCTTAAACATCGTGTCGATGTGCTACAACTGGCAACTGATGCGCTTTTACGGCGAAAACGGAGTTGCCGCATATTCCGTCATACTATACCTGGGATTCATTTTCATCTCCGTTTACACGGGCTACAATATGACGGTAACGCCGCTGGCCGGATTCAATCTGGGCGCCGGCAACAAACAGGAACTAAGGAGCCTTCTGCGTCACAGCCTGGTACTTATGATCCTTCTGGGGGTGGTGCTCGCGGGAGCGGCGGAACTGCTCGCAGGGCCGGCGGCAAGGCTGTTCGTCGGTTACGACGACAAACTTACGGCGCTGACCATCCATGCCACCAGGCTTTACTCGCCATCGTTCCTCTTATCCGGCATTACTCTGTTCGTTTCTGCCTGGTTTACAGGGCTAAACAACGGTCCGGTGTCGGCCACGGTGTCGTTTTCCCGCACCTTTGTTTTCGAACTGTCCTGCGTGTTCCTGCTGCCGTTGGCGGCCGGAGTGGAAGGTATATGGCTTTCTGCCCCGCTCGCGGAAATCTTGTCAGTGGCGCTCGGAGTCTTCCTGATAGTCCGGTACCGGACGAAATACGGATACTGAGCGGCCAGAGGCATCCATAGTCATAATCATTTCCACCACCCCGGAGTAATCTTTCACGCCCTCGGAAATGCCGTTGGATTTCAGGTACAAGTTGTAAAAAGAGTTCTGGATACTCTCTATCCAGCCTACTCTTTTCTCCAACCAATACTCCCGGGATCCGGTATAGTCCATCTTGACCTTATCGCTGATGGAATCGATCCAGGCCTGGAATTCTTCTTCGGGAAGCAAAACGCCGGCGTTCGAGGCCACATAGGGCAGGATGGCAAGGCAGCCGCTGTAGCGTACTGCCGGATTCAAGCTGCTCCGGCAAAAAGTGTATCCCCAGTAGTTGGCTTCAGCCTCGCTGGTCACACCTGCCAGATGCCCCATCTCGTGTGCCAGAGTGAAGGGGTACTCATAGTCCAGAAGCGAAAGATTCAGCTGGGTCTCGCAGAAAAAAGGTCCCATGAACCCGTGTACCCCTACTGCCGAATAGAGCATATTAAGCAGCGGCTTTTTAACGTGCTGCCAAGGACGGAGCCCTGAATAGCCGAAAGAAGAAACTTGTTTTGAATAGTAAGCCTTGATTTCAGCTTCCAGCTCCTTTCTGTCATACTCCCCTGCAGCAGAGGCAGAATAGTTCAACTCTTCAGTATAGTCTTCAAGAAAACTATTGAAAGAATCTCTATCGTAACTTGTTCTCTCTAAGCCGTTACGCTGATACAGCCCAGTGCGGTAGTAATTGTTCCCCCAGCCCATATAGAACCATACATATAGCCACATAACAAGCACAACGGAGCTTCCCAGCCACCTTAAGAAGCCCTCTTTCCTCTTGATGGCTTTGACGAGTACAGAAACCAGGGCCACTACGAAAGCAATGACTACGACTTCTTCCAGAGAATATGGCAAGACCGAAGCTATACAGGAAAGGGCCGAGGAGATATGAGGATAAAGATAAACCGCATAAAAATCCGCAACGGGCACACAATACCGGCACGCGATGCAGAAAGCCAGCAGGAACAAGCCCGCAAAACCTGCAGCCCGCTTCAAGACTCTGCCTGATCCGGACAGGGCTTGCTGCATAGTTACCCGATAAACTTCTTCCCGGCTTGCCAGGCGCCTCCTACAACATCGCCGATGGAGCGGTAGCACATACCGGCAGCGTCGAATACAATAGGCTGAAGCTTTGCGAGGTCAACTTTGCCGTCGGTGAGCACACTCTCATCGGCACTCATATTCACTACTTCCCCCACGAGGATGCCGTCCGCCCAGCTGACTACCTTACATTCCAGAGCAAGAGGATACTCGTTGATTATGGGAGCGTCTACATTGGGACTTGGGGAAATGGTAAATCCGGCTTTCGAGACTTTGTCCGGCACTTTGTTGCCGCTTACAATCCCTAAATAATCGGACTCCGCCACCGTTCGTATATCGGCAAAAGAGACAGTGAAGGCTCCTGTAAGCTCCAGATTCTCAGTGGTCTTGTGTTTGGACATTGACACCACAATCTGGTTGTGGTCGTATTGTCCGGCCCAGGCTGCCATCATAACGTCGGGGGTGTGTTCTTTGTCCCAGGTAGCAATCATCACGCATGGCTGAGGCGTCGTCATAAGTGCGTGGCCGGCGCCAAAATTCTTGCGGCCGGCGACTTCCTTCAAGGATTCATTGTTCATATCGTTCATTGTTTAATGTATGAATAACTCAGTAATTGCCAATCAGTTGTCATAGTTCCATAAAAACGGTTTCGGATTCTCCGGGCTGCAAAAGGCGGGTCTTGCCGAAAGCGCGTAGAACGGGGTCCATAAGTATTACTGTCTCCTTTCCCGCGACGTCGCCCGTATTGGTAACCGTTACTCTGACACCGCCGTCAACATATTCAGCTTCGCTGACGGAGAAAGAAGTATAGGACAGCCCGTGGCCGAACGGGAACGATGGTTTCCGGGTGCCTGGTTCAAGGTAGTGACGATAGCCAACGGACAGGCCTTCGTCGTATTCGGTATAGCCTACGCCGGGTACTTCCCTGTCTTTGTCAGTGCCGCCGCCCATTTTTGGCTTGCCGGCGTAATCGTAAGGGAAATTGGCTGATGACGGCAGATCGAAATAATCTGCCGGGAATGTGACAGGGAGCCTTCCGCTGGGGCATACGCTGCCTGTCAGGATGCGCGCAATGGCGTTGCCGCCTTCCTCTCCAGGCTGCCAGGCAAGGACTATAGCATCCGGCAGTTCCTTCCAGGACTCAGTCTCTATTACACCGCCAACGTTCAAGACTACAATCACCTTTTTGTCAGACGAATGGAAGGCTTTGCAGACGGATGCAATCAGCTGCCTTTCCATTTCACTCAGCAGGAAATCGTCTTCAAGGTGACGGTCGCCGCCTTCACCGGCTTGACGGGAAATGCTCAGGATTGCCACGTCCGAAGCTGCAGCAGCCTGTGCCACAGTGCTTTCTGGACAAGGCATCTCTGCCACCGCGGGAGACCCAAGCATACTGGAAAGGAAAGTCTTGCGCGGCTGGTGGCGGCCTATATGCTGCTTGTACAGCTCCGACAGGAGCACATCTGGCTTGATCCCCTCTGCCGACAACCCTTCGTCGAGATTGACGACGTAGGGGCAGTGTACGAAACCGGAGCCCACTCCGCCGGACAGGGTTGCATAGGAGCCTACGCCGAACAGGGCAACCGCCAGTCCTTTCTTCAGCGGCAGGGCTTTAACCTCATTCTTCAGCAGCACTATCCCCTCCTCAGCCGCTTCCCGGGAAATAGCTGAATGCGCAGTGAGGTCGGGGTGATGCGATCTTGCTCTGCCTTTGAAGGCCGGTGTCTTCACAATCAGCTCCAGCACTCGACGTACGCAGCTATCCAGCTCACTTTCAGATAGTTTTCCTTTTTTAACCAGCCTCACTATCTCACGTACCAGGGAATCTTCGCCCGGTTCCAACAGGTCGCAGCCGGCAGAAATCTGAGCTGCGGTATTCCGTTTTCCCGTCCAGTCGGTCATCACCAAGCCGTCATATCCCCATTCGCCACGCAGAATCTCGCCCAGCAGCCATCTGCTTTCCTGGGTATGCGTGCCGTTGAGCCTGTTGTACGATGCCATGACCGTCCAGGGGTGAGACTTGGAGAGGGCTATCTCGAAATTCTTCAGGTATATTTCACGCAGGACTTCTTCCGATATGCGGGAATCGTTCCAGAAACGGTTGGTCTCCTGGT
>JAFWPT010000069.1 GCA_017509375.1 Bacteroidales bacterium
GGACAAGGCCGTCAGGGTTCTCAGGGGGCATGGCTGCAAAGCGTCCGTCATAGGTACAGTTACCGACGGACAGGGAGTCGCAATTTTGGGATGAATACCTTTGGCATAATGAGTTCGCAAAAAAAGATAGCGGTTTTCGCCAGCGGCAGCGGAACTAATTTCGAGGCCATTGTGAGGGCTTGCGAGGACGGACGTATTCCAGCTTCCTGCGTGCTGATGGTGTGCGACAAGCCTGGGGCCGCGGTGGTGGAAAGGGCAGTCCGCCACAATGTGCCGAACTTTGTCTTTTACCCCCGGGATTACGACTGCAAAGCCGGTTACGAAAGGGATATTGTGGCGCGCCTGGATGCTGCCGGAGTTGACCTGGTGTGCCTGGCAGGGTATATGAGAATTGTGGGGGATGTGCTTCTGGGGGCTTACCGCGGCCGCATCATAAACATCCATCCCTCTTTGCTCCCAGCCTTTAAAGGGGCGCATGCCGTTGAAGATGCAGTCGCTTACGGGGTAAAGGTTTACGGTATCACCATTCATTGGGTTGACGAGACTCTGGACGGCGGCCGTATCATCGCCCAGCGTTCGTTCCGCTACGACGGCGCCGATGCGGCGGAAGTTCACAGGCTCGGACAAGTGATTGAACATCAATTATATGTGGATACCATTAAGAACTTGTTAAATAACTCTGCAAAGTAATGAAAAGGGCGTTAGTTAGTGTCAGCGACAAGAGCGGTCTGGTGCCGTTCGTGGCGGCTCTGAAAGAGTTGGGTTGGGAAATCATCTCCACCGGCGGTACCCGGAAAGCGCTGGAGGCAGCCGGTCTGCAAACCATCGGCATAAGCGATATTACCGGCTTCCCGGAAATATGTGACGGAAGGGTGAAGACCCTGCATCCGAAGGTTCATGGCGCCTTGCTTGCCCGCCGCGACCTTCCGGAGCACATGGAGACCCTGAAGGAGAACGGAATAGAACTGATCGACATGGTGTGCGTGAACCTTTATCCGTTTGCAAGTACCATTGCCAGGCCAGGAGTGACGATGGAAGAAGCGGTAGAGAATATTGATATCGGCGGCCCTTCGATGCTACGAAGTGCGGCCAAGAACTGGAGGGATGTGAGTGTGGTTTGCGATCCTGCCGACTACTCAAGGGTAATCGAAGAGATCCGTACCTATGGCGATACCCTTTTGCAGACCCGCCTTGAGCTTTCCGCCAAAGCCTACACCCATACTGCAGAGTATGACTGCCGCATAGCTTCCTACATGCGCGCCCAGGCCGGACTTCCGGAGCGGCTTTTCCTCGAGTACGAACTCAAGCAGAAGCTCCGCTACGGAGAAAATCCCCACCAGCAGGCTTCTTTTTATGCTTCCATGACTCCGGAGCCCTTCTCTCTTGCAAGTGCCGTTCAGATTCAGGGCAAGGAGTTGTCGTACAACAATATACAAGACGCCAACGCGGCCCTGAACGTGGTCCGGGATTTTGACGTTCCCTTTTGCGTAGCCCTTAAGCACATGAATCCTTGCGGGGCTGCCATAGGCAATACCATCGAAGATGCCTGGCAGGCAGCCTACGAGGCAGACAAGTTAAGCATTTACGGCGGAATAGTAGCGGTCAACAGGGAACTCACGGCAGCAGTTGCAGCGGGTATGAAACCCATTTTCCTGGAAATAGTTATCGCCCCTGCTTTTACCCCTGAGGCCCTGGAAATACTTGCAGCCAAGAAGAATCTTCGCGTGCTCCAGGTAGATATGACCGCGACTGATGAGCCTGTGCAGCAGTACATAAGCGTAAACGGAGGGCTCTTGTCGCAACATCTCGACACCCAGGTGGAGGCGCTCAGCCCTGATGCTTGCGTTACCAGGGTCAAGCCTACGGCCGCACAGATGTCCGATATGCAGTTCGGGTGGACGATAGTCAAACATGTGAAATCCAATGCAATAGCTGTTGTCCGCGACGGTCATACGGTGGGAGTGGGGGCGGGCCAGACCAATCGCGTCGGTTCTGCCCGCATAGCTTTGGAGCAGGCTCGGGAAGCAGGTTTCACCGATGGCCTCGTGCTTGCTTCCGACGGTTTCCTGCCTTTCTCGGACACCGTAGAACTGGCAGCCTCCTACGGGGTGACTGCAATAGTCCAGCCGGGCGGCAGCATTAGGGACGAAGAGTCGGTCGCGAAGGCGGACGAGCTCGGTATATGTATGGTTTTCACCGGTATCCGCCATTTTAAACATTAAGCTGATATGAAGGTAC
>JAFWPT010000070.1 GCA_017509375.1 Bacteroidales bacterium
AACGGCTTTCCCGTTCATTTGCAGCGGGGCTTTACCTTTCGAACTTAAGGTGAAATCAAAGCTGACCCGGTTGTTGTTGAGAAGATCTTTCACATAGGCGGCGTCGCTCTGCGCTGCAAGACTCAGGCAGAGAAAGACGGCGGACAGGCAGATAGACAACTTTTTCATTTTCCGTAAACTTCCAATATGCTCTGGAGGCTGTTGAGGTCGGGGATTAGAACCTGTCTGGGCTTCGCGCCCTCCTGAGGTCCCACGACTCCCGCTGTCTCAAGCTGCCCCATTACACGGGCAGCTTTCGCAAATCCCATACCGAGACGTGTCTGCAGAGAGGAAGTTGACGCCTGTTGTGTAGTTACCACCAGTTCGGCGGCCTCGCGGAAACGTTCGTCCACGTCGGAAATATCCCCGCTCCCGCCACCTCCGTTACCGTCAGGGCTTTCTTCTACATCGGGCAGGTAATAAGGCGTGTTGTAGCTTTTTGCATACCCTTGCTGGCTGCTTATGGATTCAGTGATATTGTCTATTTCATCGCCGCTCACATAGCCGCACTGTATGCGTTCCGAGTCGATGCCGGCGGAGAACAGCATGTCTCCCTTGCCTATCAGCTTTTCGGCTCCTGGAGCATCCAGAATGGTCATTGAATCCACCCTGGAGGCCACACGGAAGGCAATGCGCATAGGGAAATTGCTCTTGATGAGGCCGGAAATCACATCTACCGACGGTCTCTGTGTGGCGAGAATAACGTGGATACCAGCGGCACGGCCTTTCTGCGCGAGACGTATGATGGAACCGGTAATGCTGCGGCCGGCGGCTTTCGCTTCCGGTCCGCCTCCGCTCGTCATGGTAAGGTCTGCGTACTCATCCACCACCACTACCAGATACGGCAGGAAACGGTGCCCCTGGTCGCTGCGCAGGTGGTGCTTGCGGAATTTGTCGTTGTACAAGGTAATCTTGTTTACGCCTGCCTTCGACAGCAGTTCATAGCGCTCGTCCATTTCAATGCATACGGAGCGCAGAATCTTCTCGGCATCCTTGGGCTTCTTCACTATTGCATTGCCCAGTTCGTCCTCTTCGCTGGCGGCAGTGGGCAGTACGGCAAGATAGTGATGCAGCAATTGAGCATAAGCGGAAAATTCCACCATCTTCGGGTCTATGAACACGAATTTCAGTTCCGAAGGATGGCGGCTGTACAGCAAAGAACTCACTATTACGTTGAGTCCTACTGATTTACCCTGCTTGGTAGCACCAGCAATGAGCAAGTGTGGGGCATCCGCAAGGTCGAAGACCTTTACTTTCTGGGTGATGGTGTAGCCTATAGCCACCGGCAGTTCAGCCTTGCTGTTGCGGAACTCTTCATCGTTCAGCAGGGCTTTCAGCGGCACTATGGAGGAGAAGTCGTTGGCTACTTCTATTCCTACGGAGTCGTCCAGGGTCACAACACGTACGCCTTTGGCTTTCAAGGACATAGCTATATCTTCCTGTAGCCTCTTGATATCCGAAATCTTCACTCCGGGGGCCGGATACACCTTGTACAGGGTAACAGTCGGGCCTACGATAGCGGTTACGTCGTTTACCTGAATCTTGTAGTTGGCAAGGGCTACACGAATCTTGTTGCGGTTGCGCACGAGCTCTTCTGTGGATACTTCGTGGCGGTTGTTTTCATGGGACTCGAGCAAATCCAGAGACGGCGGAAAACTGAACTTTGGCAGGCCGTCCGGCGGATCCAGGCGGTTGTCGATGGGCTTCAGCTCCTTCTTGATATCGGTTTCCAGATTATCCATGGGAGTAATCTCCATAGTATCATCTCCCTCTCCGGCTGCCGGTCCGGAATCCGGGACCGACGGTTTTTCTTTCTCCGCCTTTTCTTTTTCAGCTTGTTGTTTTTCAGCTTGTTCTTTTTCGGCCTTTTCCCTTTTCTCGCGTTCCTTTTGTTCCCTGGCTTCCTGTTGCCGGCGGCGTTTTTCTTCCTGCTCGGCTTCGCGCTTGAGCCGGCGTTCTTCGGCATTTTCGTCATCTCCGGGCACAGCTGCCCAGAGCCCGGCCATGAAAGTATTGAAACGGCTGGAACAGAAGAACAACCAAAGCGCGCAAAGCAGCAGGATAGCGATGGCGCTGGCGGCGGGGCCTATTACCTTCCACCCCCAGTCAATAATTGCGGCGCCGCACGCCCCTCCAAGGCCTCCCCCGAACGCATTCGCGAGGCCGGCTACCTTGCCGATGTATGCCAGCAGCAAAGATGCCGAAAAAGCTCCGGTGAGGGTAAGCAGCACCGATCTGGAAAAGGAAAAAATCCATTTACCGGTGAGCAGCTTCACGGAGATTATGACCAGGATGAACAGCAGGGCTATACTGCCGAGGCCAAGGAAATCGCAGATGAAGAATTTTCCGGTCTTATACCCCAGAGACCCGGCTGCGTTGGCTACCTGCTGGCCGGGGATGAAACTCATATCTTGCTTCCAGTGAAGAAGATATGATACGATTGCAATGAAAATGAAAAAGGTGACGGCGGCTATGCAGAAACCCAGCAGTTTTACAGCCGAGGCCTTTTGGTTCTCGTCCCAGTTGCGTATGAATGCAGGCGCTCTCATTACTTTCTTTTGCCCTTGTTTTTGCGGTGTCCGTTACGGTTCTTGCCTCCGCCCGTGCCCACGTTGATGTTGAGGCTCGGACGGGAATAGTTGGCATCAGAGTTCAATTGGCGGAGGGTTATGCCCTCAGGTATTTTGAGACGGTAGTCGGAGAGCTTCTCGATATCGTTGAAGATGGTCTCGTCGGACACGCTGTCCTTGTTCCAGATCAAATACTGCTGTCTCATGTAAATGGCCAGCGAACGCAGCATTTCGTTCTTGAGTTCTCCTTCCGGCTCCTCGCAAAGCAGGTTGATAATCTTTTCGATGTTGCGGCCGTAGTGCGTGGCTTTGATCTTCTCCTCTTTCATCGGAATAGGCACAGGGCGTGTGCTGAATTCTTCGGCGGTAGGAGACGGATAGGGAGAGTCCACGTCCAGGTCAAAGCCGGCTATCATGTACAGATGGTCCCAAAGCTTATGGTCGTAGTTGTCCAGGGTGCGAACCTGGGGATTAAGCAGTTCCATTACCTTAACGATAGCCCTTGCCTGCTCGCTGCGCTTTTCCCGGTCCGGAATCTCCTTCATTTTCTCCACCATCTTGAGCACGTTGCGGCCGTATTCCGGCATCTGCAGCTTTTCGCGCTCGGTATTGTATTCCATACCCATATTGTTGACGGATTCTTCCATGTTTGAGTAGTTAACTTTTCAAGTAAGCAAATATAAGCTTTTCCTGGCAAAGTAAAAAACAAAATGACATCTGAAAACATTTTCTTATATTTGTCGGTTGATATGATCAAATATTTTAAAGTTGCCGAACATATTTTCTCTCTGGAAATGAGCGACAGCTGCTCATTGTGGCCCAGACTGACGCAGTATGACCCGTTTGTGACGGAGGAAGTTCCCGAAGAACCGATTTTCAGCCTGAGGCTGGACATGGGGGCCTATGAAGCCAATCCCGAAGCCCGGATCGTTTACGATGCTCCTACCGAAGAGGGGGAAACCGTCATCCGTCTGTCCAGGGAACGGAATTCCTGGGCTTTCGACATGTCCCCCGAAAAGAGCATTCCATTCCATTCCCACATGCGTTCTTCAGCGGATTTCAAAAAAGGGGTGCTGTACCTGGACAACCGCCGGGTAGTCGATGCCTTGTTCGGTATCAACAACTCGCTGATGCTGCTGTATGCGTTCTGCACTGCTACCCGCAATACTCTGGAACTGCATGCATCTATGGTGAGCAACTCCGGGAAGGCTTTCCTCTTCCTGGCCAAGAGCGGCACCGGAAAAAGTACGCACAGCAGCCTGTGGCTCAAGCATATACCCGGCAGCGAGCTGATGAACGACGACAACCCGGTAGTACGGGTATGGCCCGACGGACGGGTGATAGCATACGGCACGCCTTGGAGCGGGAAGACTCCCTGTTACCGCAACGTGGAGGCCCCGGTCGGCGCTTTCGTGAGGATCAGCCGCAGTCCCGAGAACAAGATTTCTCCGCTGAGTCCTCTTCAGGCGTATGCTCTGCTCTACTCGTCCAGCTCCGGATTCAAGGCGGAAAAGACGATGGCCGACGGCTTGCATGATACCATGGAGAAAATTATTTCAACCACCCCTTGCTATGTGCTGGACTGCAGACCCGATGAAGAGGCTGCCCGCGTGTGCTCAGCTGAAGTTTTGAAGTGAACCGCAAGAAAGTCATATTGCCGAACGCCATAATGCTTGGCGAGGTGACCCGTCTGCTTCAAGAGGGGCACAGCGTAACCATAATGACAAAAGGCTCGAGTATGTCTCCTTTCATCCGGGGCGAACGCGACAGCGTCGTGCTGGAAAAGAGGAGCAAGGTGGAGCTGGGGGATATCGTGCTTTGCCAGATACGGCCGGGACACTATGTGCTGCATCGAGTCCATGCCATGAACGGCGATGCGCTGACGCTTAAAGGCGACGGTAACCTGGATGCCACCGAGTCCTGCACCCTGGCGGACGTCTGCGGAACGGCGGTGGAAATACTTTTGGGAGACAAGCACCGTTTCAATTGTTACTCTCCTTTTTTCCGCAGGGCCAGCCGCCGCTGGGTAGCGGCTCCCCGTTTGGTCAGACGTGTCATTTTAGGAATTTACAGAAGAATAAAGATATTATGAAAACAGTTGAAGGTTTTACCCTCCGCTCTTTGATGAAGGAGTTTATCCTCACGGCGGACAATGTTGTGAACGTGAATTTTAACAAGGTTATATCTCTCAATGAATCAGCTGCTTATCTGTGGGAGTCGGTGAAGGGTAAAGATTTTGACGCACAGACACTTGCAGACTTGCTGCTGGAGCGTTACGAAGTAGATAAGGAGACTGCCCTGCGCGATTCCGAGGCTATCATCGTCAAGTGGAAAGAGGCCGGGATAGTTACTGACTGATGAAGTCATTCCGCGAATGCCTTTCCGGACTGATGCGGACGGCCCGTCCGCACAGGTGGCGCATACTCCTGAGCTGTCTCATAGGCACTCTGGGGGTGGTTGCCTCCCTGGCATTCGTGTGGATTTCCAAGAAGGTGGTTGATGTGGCCACCGGAGAAGAGTCCGGTGAGCTTATTCCCTTCGTGCTGCTGATGCTGGGTATAATGCTTGTCCAGGTCATTACCCGGGTCGGTGGCAACTATTGGAGGGGAGTGATAGTGGTCAAAGCGCAAAACTTCCTGAGGGAGAGTGTGTTCCGTAAGGTGATGCTCAGTACCTGGACAGGTAAGGACAAGCTTCACAGCGGTGATACCGTAAGCCGCCTGGAGGAGGATATCCGGGTGGTGGTGGACTTTATCTGTGTTTCTCTTCCTGAAGTGGCGGTGACCATAATGCAATTGCTTGCCGCGTCCGTGTATGTCTTTTTGCTGGCATCCGACCTGGCTTGGATATTGTTGCTGATAATGCCCGTGGCAGTATTGTTCAGCCGCTTGTTTTTCAGGAAGTTACGCGCTCTTACAAATGAGATCCGCGCTACCGATGCGCAGGTCCAGGGCCTGATTCAGGAAAATACCCAGCGCAGGGTGCTGGTGCGTATGCTGGGAGCTACCGCAAGGGTTTTGGAAAGGCTCGGAGGACTGCAGCAGACCGTGTACAGCAAGACGATGACCCGTTTGAACTACAATGCTGTGTCCCGCGGGTTCATGCATCTTGGCTTCGCTTCAGGATATGCTCTGGTTTTCCTCTGGGGCGTTTTCGGCCTTCGCGACGGCACGATCGGCTATGGTACCATGGTAGCCTTCCTGCAACTTGTAGGTCAGGTTCAGAGGCCGGTGGCTGCCATAGCTTCGGAGGTGCCGTCCTTCATTCGCGCCCTTTCCTCAGAGGATAGGTTGATGGATCTGGAGCAGGCTCCGCAAGAGGCTGATGCAGAAGATATTGTGCTGAAGGGGGCGCCAGGCGTGCGGGTGGAGAATCTCAGTTTTACTTATGACGGCGGCAGCAACAAGGTGGTTTCAGGTTTGAATTTCGATTTCAAGCCGGGCCCCATGACTGCCATCA
>JAFWPT010000071.1 GCA_017509375.1 Bacteroidales bacterium
ACGCCATCAAGATGCAGAAAATCCGCTTCTACCTGAGCGCCACCGATCCGTTCTCCATCGACAACTTCCCTCAGGGCTGGGATCCCGAATCCTACTCCAACCTGAGCGCATACATGACCAGAACCTTCACCGCAGGTGCACAGATTACCTTCTAAAAATCAGCGAAAAATGAAAAAATACATAAGTTTCTTTCTCTGCGCAGTTCTGGCTATTGCAGCCTGCAAACCGGTGAGTCCTGAAGAAAGCGAGGCAGAAGTATATCAGGGAACAAAGGCAAGTGTCGAACTGTCTTCCGATGAAGCCATCCCGGCAGAAGGAGGAAAACTCGTAGTTACCGTTCACCGCAGCCCCGAGTTTACCGTATCCATACCCAAAGCGGCGGAGTCATGGCTGAGCTGCAGCCAGGCCGACAGCGTACTCACTTTTACCGCTGCCGCGAACAATTCCGCCGTACTCCGTTATGCGCGCGTCGGCATCATCGACAAGGAGCTCAAGATATCTGTCACCAGTTTCGACGTGATGCAGGCCGGTACGGAAAAGGACGTAGCGCCGGTGGTATATAAAACATTCAGTGCCGGACCGGAACGCATTTCCGTGGCTGCATCAGCAACATCTGCTGAAGTTAACGTAGATGCAGACGAGACCGTCGAATGGACCGTTACCAGCGACAACGCCGCATTCATACCTGCCCCGGCATCCGGTAAAGGTACTTCTACAGTCACCGTTAGTTTCCCTGCCAATACCGCCGCCGAAGCCGTGTCCGCTGTCATCACCGTCAGCACCACCGACGAAGGCGTCTTGAACAAGACCTTCAAAATCACCATCAACCAAAACGGTTCAGCCGGTGGCATCGTACTGGCCGAATGGGAGTTCGAAACTGCGCAGATCAATGCTCTCAAAGCCGGCGGCATTGAAGGCGTCACCGCCGAAGAAGACAATGCCGTAGGCAACGGCGGCAATCCTTACGTGCCTTCCAACATATCCGGCAAGGGTAAGCTTGAGTATTTCAACGGAACCGACAAATCCAGCGTATCCACGAAGAAACCCAAGCGCCGCATCGGCGAGCGAGGAGAGTTCTGCGTTTACTGCAGCTGGGAAGGAGACTACATTCTCTGGACCGCCGAACCTGACGCTCCTCTTGCAGCCGGCACCAAGATCCAGATCAATTTCGCCCTCCGTCCCAGTCACGAGGACACTCCGAAGTACTGGAAGTGCGAAGTACTGGACGGCGACAAGTGGGTCGAACTCAATACAATCAGCCTCGACTTCCACAGGGATGCCGCCGGCAATGCCGAAGATCCCAAACAGATCAACTGCTTCATCAAGGAATCCCACACCCTTACCTCCGAGACTCCTCTCGCACAGTTCAAGTTCACCTGCACAAAGAACGCGAGGTGTTTCGACGATGCTCCCGTTGCAGCATTCACTTCCAAGTATGTACTCCGCTTCGCGGGCAAGTGGCTGGAGGCTTCCGAAGATAACAAGTATCTCCAAGTCCCTGAGAACCCGAAGATTATGGTCATAGAATAAATACGATGACAATGAAAAAATACATATTCACAGCATTTGCAGCTGCGGCCCTCCTGACCGCATGCGTGGATTTGGAACTCAGTCCCAAGAGCCAGGGATCCAGCGAGAACTGGTACTCCTCGGCCCAGGAACTGGAGCTTTCACTAAACGGCCTTTACCGGCCGGTCCTTTGGTACACCGAATGCTTCCGTAATCACGTCACGGACCGTTGGTCTGACGACTGGAGCCAACGCACGAATCTTTATGACTGGCTTGGTGGAGCAATCAGCGACAACTGGGGTGAAGGTGCAAAACACTGGGCAAACCTTTACAAGGGCGTCGCCCGCGCCAACACCGTTATTCAAGGCATTGAAAAAGCCAAAGGCCAACTCACGGATGCCGAAATCACCCAGTACACGGGGGAAGCCAAGTTCTTCCGCGCATCTTTCTATACCTACCTCATCACGTTGTTCGGAGATGTGCCTTTCTATACCGAGTACATCAGCCTGGACGATGCATACAAGCTTGGCCGTATAGACAGAAACGTGATACTGGAACAGATTTATTCGGACTTTGACGATGCAGCTGCCGCCCTTCCGGTCTCTTACACCGGGACCCAGCGTATCACCAAGGGTGCAGCCCTTGCCATGAAGGCCCGTGCCGCCCTGTTCATGAGTGACTGGGCTACCTGCGCGGCTGCCGCAAAAGATTGCATGGACCTTGGTGTTTACAGCCTGCATCCCGACTACCGGGAGCTGTTCCTCTCCTCTACCAAGACCAGCCCCGAAGTGATATTTGCCCTTCCTGCCCTGGAGGGTGTTGCATATGCCTACCAGGACAACAACGGCAATTCCAGTGGTATCCGGTCATTTGTCCCCCGCAACAACGGCGGCACCAACGTAGCCCAGCCTTCCTGGGATCTGTTCTTTGCATACATATGCAACGACGGACTGACCGTGGAGGAATCTCCCCTTTACGACCCTGCGAACCCCTATAAGAACCGTGATCCCCGTCTGAGCGAAATCACCACTCCTTTCGACGAAGAATTCATGGACTACATCTACAATCCCAGGGCAAGCGCCCTCAGGACCCCGCAGGTTTCCACAGGCAAAGACAGCGGAATCGCAGCGGCCGATTATCCCGGACAGGTCCCTTCAGTGGGCTCAAACGGCAACTGGTGGATTGGGAACAAGGACACCGGGATATCTGCAGCCGGCACTACCACACAACAGAATTGCGTAGGAGCCAACGGAAACTGGATTCTGGGCTGCACCCTGGCAAAGAATAAGGATACGCTTCCCGGTGACAGCGGTAACGCCTCGTACAACGGTTTAATGCTCAAAAAAGGTGTCGATGAAGAATGGATCGACCGGCACACCGACACTCCCATGCGCATCATCCGCTATGCCGACGTATTGCTGATGTATGCCGAAGCCAAGATGGAGCTGAACCAGATAGACAACTCCGTTTTCGATGCCATCAACAGCATCAGGGCCCGCGCCTGGAAGTGCGGCGTAAAAGAGACGGACAAGTATCCGGCGGTAAGCGAGACCAACCAGACCGCCCTGCGCCGCATCATACGCAACGAGCGCCGCTGCGAGCTGGCTTGGGAAAACCGCCGCTGGTTCGACCTTATCCGTTGGAGAGTATGCGAAGAATGTCTTACGACTCCGATTTACGGACTTCCGGATATGACCGTCAAGATGCCCGCCAACGAGGCTTCCGGCTACTGGCTTTTCCCTAAGGATTTCCGTCCTCACATGAGGCCCAGTTCCACTATCGACCTTTCCGGTCTGGAGAACTTCCCCGACTACTATAAAATCAATGTGCGCAGGGCATTCGTACCGCGCCAGTACCTGTTCCCCATACCGGCAGATGAGCGCGTAGTCTGCCCTATGCTTACCCAAAATCCCGGATATTAATAATTTACCTGATATGAAAAAGTTTTTTGCACTTCTTGCTATGGCCAGCCTGCTTGCAGTTTCCTGCGGAGAGAAGCCCCAGCCTGCCGATGAGGCCAAGACTTTCAAAGTAAGCCCCTCCGGCGACGTAAATCTGCCTGCAGAAGCCACTTCCACAAGCATCAGTGTGGAAGCCGACATCAATTGGACGGTAGAGTGTGACAACTCGGCCTTCGTCTTCAACCCGGTGTCCGGAAACGGAAACGCCACCATCAACGTGAGTTTCCCGGCTAACGGCAAGCCCGAGGCCGTCACCACCGAAGTCAAGGTGGTTCCCGAAAAGCAGAGCGGACTCAAGAACGCCGGCATTAAGACCGTGACTATCAATATCATCCAGGGAGCAGGCGCACAACCGGAACCCGAACAACCCGAACAGCCCGAACAACCCGAACAGCCCGAACAACCTGAGCAGCCCGGTGCATTCACTTCGGTGAAAGTGCTGGCCGAATGGGAGTTCACCGCAGACAACACCGCATTCTTCAGCGGAAACTTCACTTTTGAGCCCGCCAAGGACGACGAGAAGAAGCCCACGGCGGAATCCAACGCTGCCGGCTTCCTGAACGACAACCACTACTGCCCTTCCAATCTCGTGGAAGGCGGCAAGATACGTTTCTGCAACGGTACCGACAAGACCTCGGTTAACCCGGACGGCCGCTGCAAGAGAGGCATGGGTAACGCCAACGAGCCTTGCTGGTACGGCAACTGGCCCGGAGACATCGTTTACCTGACGGCTCCCACCGAAAACCTTGCCGCAGGCACCAAAGTACACATTGTGCTGCCTTTGCGCCCCAATACCCGCAACACCTTGAAGTACTGGCTGCTCGAAATCAAGGACGGCGACAAGTTCGTTCCCGTGGGCACAGTGAAGAGCTTTACGGTAGGTGCCACCGAAGTGAAGTACAACGTGGAACTCGTTTACGATCCCGATGGCACAAAGGATACCACTACGGATGCCGACGGCAATACCGTTTATCCTGACAATCCTTTGCAGTACAACACTATCGTAGATGAGGTTTACACCCTTACCGCCCCTGCTAGCGAAATCGAGTATCACCTTACATGCGTTTCCACGATGATGGCCGACGGAAGCCGTGAAGCCAACGATATCGGAGACTCCGCCGGTTCCAAGAGGGAGAATCCCGTACTCCGCATCCCCAGGAAGGATACTACAAACGGAGGTTCCCGTCCTGCAGGTGTGAACGTTTTAATCGAGATCGGTAAATAATGAAATTCAGAACGATTCTGATAGCTTCCTGTCTTGTCGCACTCCTTGCGGGGTGCGACAAAGACAAGGGCAACGACAACGGCAAGACTTCTCACGGCGGCACCCCCGCTACCCTTGACCCGGCGATAGACGTCAGCGTGGGTCAGGTGCTGCCTGCCTGGCAGGAAGGATATCTGGACATCCATTCCATAAACGGAGGCCGTGGAGAGGCGTTCTACTACATCTTCCCCGACGGTACCACCATGCTCTGCGACGCCGCCGGGGCCCCGCCTGCAGAGAGTTACAATTATGGCAGCTCAGCATCCCAGGGGGTGCCTTCCAAGCCCAGCGCCAGCATCAACAGCGGCTCGGTTATAGTCCAGTACATCCAGCATTTCGCTCCAGCAGTGAGCGGCGGCAGGCTGGACTACTTCATGACCTCCCATTATCACGGAGACCATATAGGCTCCTGGCGCAGCGAATATGCCAAATTCGGCTGGACCCCTTACAACAAGGAAGGAGAGAAGGTGAGCGCGGTCAACCTCAACGACGGAGGCTTTCTGCTGAACGGTATTGCCGAAGTGGGCTTGTCCATCCCCATAGACAAGGTCCTCGACCGCGGAGACTGGTCCGACCGTCCTTCCGCCGATTTCTTCGACGACGGCGGCAGGAAACGCTATCAGCTGTATATCAACTACCTGGACTATGCCGCCCGCAAGCAGGGAACGGTCCGGGAGACCCTCCAGGTGGGCCACGAAGACCAGATTGTGCTTAAGCACGACCGCTCGAAGTACAGCAACTTCGGGGTTCGCACAATAGCTTCCGGAGGAAATATCTGGACCGGCAGCGGAACCGGCGTCAACACTACCTACGTGCCGGGCGCCGCCGAGTGCAGTTCCAACCACACGGCATGGAACATAGACGAAAACATTTTCTCCAACGTTTTCCTGCTCCGCTACGGCAACTTTGATTTTTTCAGCGGCGGAGACATTCAGTACAACGGCAAGTCTTCACTTAGCTGGAAAGACATAGAAAAACCTATATCACAAGTAGTTAAGAAGGTTGAAGGCATGAAGGCCAGCCACCACAGCACCGCCAATACCAACGGCGCAGATCTGCTGGGCAAACTTAAACCGGAGTTTTACATAGCAGGCGTGTGGCGCGACGTGCAGCCCAACCCCGAGACCCTTAAAAGGGTTTACGCCGCCAATCCTTCTACGCGCGTTTTCACCACCAACCTTGCGGAAAGCAATGTAGCTACGCTGAAGAGCAACGGCATAGATCCGGGCAAATTTGCATGCACCGGCGGTCATGTTGTAATCCGCGTACTGCCTGGAGGCACGAAATACTACATTTACGTACTGAACGACAACAATCTGGAGTTTAAAGTTAAAGCTAAATACGGCCCCTTCACGGCCTTCTTGTAGATGAGATTCAAGCCTTTCTGGCTGGCAGCTGCACTGCTTGCGGCAGCTTGCCACAACGATCCTTACGGACCTCCGGTCCCCGGAGGCAAGACAGAAGAAACCGAGGACTTCAAAGCCGACCCTGCCGGGCAGCCGCTTTCTGCCTGGCAGGAAGGCATGCTGGACATTCATTTCATCAATACTACCACCGGCGAATGTACCTTCATCATATTCCCGGACGGCACCCAGATGATGGTGGATGCAGCAGGTTCCCTTGCCGCCACCGGAGACGTAAACAGCACCACCAATACCGGCATACGTTCCCGCTGGGATCCCACTAAAGATGCAGATTTCCGGGCGGGAGCTTACATCGCGGAATATATCAAGAGCTGCATGGCATGGACCGGCAACAACAGCCTCGACTACGTAGTCAACACCCACTTCCATTCAGACCACTTCGGCGGGTTCAGCACCGCCCTTCCTGCCTCGGACCTCAGTGGCAGCTACCGCAAGCAGAGTCTGCCGGAGGTGCTGGATATTTTGGGCTCAAAGACTTTACTGGACCGGGGCTGGCCAGACTACAACTACCCGTTCGACATGCTGACGAAATCATCAAACGCCTCTGCCATAAAGAATTATGTCACGGCTGTAAAGTGGCACGCCGCCAACAGGGGGATGAAGGCGGAAATGTTCCAGGCCGGAAGCGACGAGCAAATAAGAGCTCTTCGCAATCCTTCTGCATGCGGTGATTTCAAGGTTCAGAATATAGCGGTGAACGGCTTTGTATGGGACGGAAAAGGCACCACCAGTGCTACAGCCACTTTCCCTTCCCTCAGCGAGATAAGCGTCGCCAATCCGAAGAGCGTTGGCAATGCCGACAAATGCCCCGAGGAGAATCATTGCACCACCGCCTTCAAACTGAGCTATGGCAAGTTTGACTTTTTCCATGCCGGTGACGCCCAGTATGACGGATGCTCCACTTTTGCCTGGAAAGACGTGGAAAGCGCCATGGCAAAAGCCTGCGGAGCCGTGGATGTGATGAAAGCCGACCACCACGGCGTGGGCAATACCAACGGATATGGTTATGTAGCCAAAAACGGCCACGTCTGCAATGCCATGTCCTTCTTGAATCCGCGCTGCTGGATCGTGAACAGCTGGACGGACGGGCATCCCCGGCAAGCTGTCTTCGAAGGGGTTACGAAGGTGGTTCCGGGAACGGACATCTACATCACCAACACTTGCGAGAGCATGCGCAAGTACCTGAACTGGAACCAGGTAAAAGGAAGCGACGGCCATATCGTAATACGCGTCTGCAAGGGCGGCTCCAAGTATTTTGTCTATACTCTTTCCGATTCGGAGCCTTCCCGCAAAGTCCTGAAGGCAGTTGGACCTTACCATTCCCGCTAGCCGGGGAAACTTCATGGCCGTACAGAGATGCTATATTATAAATAATTAGTATCTTTGCCGGATATGATGACATCTAAAGAAATACGCAAGAAGTTCCTGGACTTCTTTGCTTCCAAAGGGCACACTATAGTGCCCTCCGCTCCCATGGTGGTGAAGAACGATCCCACCCTCATGTTCACAAATGCCGGGATGAACCAGTTCAAAGACATCTTCCTGGGCAACAAGACCACCCCGTTCAACCGGGCGACAGACAGTCAGAAGTGCTTGAGAGTGAGCGGAAAACACAACGACCTGGAAGAGGTCGGCCACGATACCTACCATCACACCATGTTCGAGATGCTCGGCAACTGGAGCTTTGGTGACTACTTCAAGGTAGAAGCCATAGACTGGGCCTGGGAGCTTCTCACCGAAGTGTACAAGATAGACAAGAACCTGCTCTATGCCACAGTGTTCGAAGGTTCCGCCGAAGACGGCACCCAGCTGGACGAGGAAGCCCGCCAGGCATGGCTGAGGCATCTTCCCGCCGACCACGTAATCCTGGGCAACAAGCACGACAATTTCTGGGAAATGGGCGACACCGGCCCTTGCGGCCCCAGTTCCGAGATTCATATCGACATCCGCTCCGAGGAGGAAAAAGCTGCCAGCGGCATTCCCGGAAGGGATCTTGTCAACCAGTCCGACCCTCACGTGATAGAGATATGGAACCTGGTGTTTATGCAGTTCCAGCGTTTCGCCGACGGTCATCTTGAGCCCCTTCCTGCGAAGAACATCGATACAGGTATGGGCTTCGAACGCCTCTGCGCGGTGCTGCAGGGCAAAAACAGCAACTACGACTCCGACGTTTTCACCGGAATGCTTGCCAGGATAGGTTCTCTCAGCGGTCACAGCTACGGAGAGAGCGCCGAGGCCGATGTGGCGATGCGTGTCATAGCGGACCACATCCGCGCCATCAGCTTCTCCATCGCCGATGGCCAGCTGTCCTCCAACGTTAAGGCCGGCTA
>JAFWPT010000072.1 GCA_017509375.1 Bacteroidales bacterium
AGTCCTGGCTTTCGGGGATCATGCCTTCGAATGCGCCGTATTGTTCAGTATTATGGCCTTTGTGGTAAAAACGCATACGCCCTTCGTCCATGTCTTTGATTACGGAATCGGGGATCGCGGCACCCACCGTGTGATGTACGCAGTGTACAGGCCAGGGGCCACCCTGCTCACGGAAAGAACAATGGCCGACCGAGTGCCAGTCCATGGTAAAATATACCAGGTCGTAATTGTGTTTCGCCTCATTGATTACCGGTATTACATCGCCGGCATTCGGGACGGCAAGAGAGCCGTCGATAAAATCGTTCTGCAAATCAACTGCAAGTAATATTCTTCTCATATTGCAAATATAGTAAAATCTCAAACAGTCATCACCATAATCGGTAAAAAAGCTTATATTTGCGCAGGTATATAAGGACGGATTTCACTGAGTTACACATACTGTCCGGCTGTTTTTCAAGACTGCTCCAGAGTCAATACTGTGTATCAGTGGCTCTTTTTTTGTATATTTGCCAAAGTGCAGATTTTTAGATTAATGTTAAAGGCCGTTAGGTTTTTTGTACTTGCTTCGCTTCTGGTCGCTGTTCCCGTCGGGTCGTTTGCCGGGCCGGAGACCGGGGTTGTCGCTGCCGTGCATGATATTGAGACAGAAGTTTCGCTGCTGAAGAACGGAAATGCGGTGGTGTTGCAAGTATGGGACGTTACTGTGACTTCCGGCACGGAGTGGTACATTCCCATAAACAATGTCGGCAAGCGTACTATCAGGGACTTGTCCGTTTATGATGGAGACCTGAAGTTCGAAAGTGACGGACGCATGTGGGACAGCAGCCGCAGCCTGGAAGAAAAAACTCATAGGTGCGGCATTGTGGAAAAAAGGAATGGCGCCGTTGAGTTGTGCTGGGGACAGGGTGAATATGGCAGGCATAAGTATTCAATCTTGTATGTCATAGACGATTTGGTCGAATCGTTTGATAAAGGAGATGGCTTTCACTGGCATTTTCTCGGTGATACCTGGGCTACTCCTCCAGAACATGTATCCCTGAAACTGATAAACGAGACTGATGGCCCCGAGTGGTTTTTCGAGACCCCGGACAGTTCCAACGTGAGGGTCTGGGCATTCGGCTTCAAGGGTCAGGTGGGTATAAAAGACGGAGCGGTTCTGGTGGAAACGGATGAATCCTTTGACTCTTCGTGCTTTATGTCTGTACTTGTTCAGTGGGACAAAGGGTTGTTCACGCCGCAGCACAAGTCGTCGGATTCTTTCGCCGCCCTTCAGGAAAAAGCATTCAATAACGATTACAGCTCGGATGAAATGGACGACGGTCCGGTGGTTAAGATACTGACATGGATATTTACTGTAGTGCTATCCGGCGGGTTATTGTTCGTTATCTATATCTTCTTCCGATTTATTTTTGTTTTTCTTTTCGACCTATATTGTAAGGCAAGCGGCCGCACCTTGCGCAAAGAGTTCTTCGGAGTCACAAAAACGCGGAATTGGTTCAGGGATATTCCTCTTGGGGGGAGCCTCACCGCTGCTTACAGCCTTTTGCATGAAGGCGACAGCAATGTGTCCGGGAGCGAGGCGTTCCGTGACCTGGTTGGCGCATATTTCCTGAAGTGGATTCTTGCCGGCCTGATGGAAACGGAGAAGACGGAAGACGGGATGATAAACCTCCGCCTGAAAGCCGGACAGAATGTTCCCGCAACTGTTGATTCCTTCGAGAAAGTGTTATTTAAATCCGCTGTAGAAGCCGCAGGGACCAACGATTTGCTTGAGGCCGGGGAGTTTGTGAAATGGAGTACTCAGCATTACAGTTCTGTCATTACGTGGCAGGAACAGGCTGACGCGGAAGGACGTCGGGTATGGGAACCTATGAGTCCTGCAGACCGCCTGCATCTCATAGAATTCCGTAATTTCCTTTCCGACTTTACCTTGGTGAGCGAACGGACAGCCCCGGAAGTCGCACTTTGGCGGCAGTATCTGATCTACGCTCAGCTTTTCGGAATTGCCAGCAAAGTGATGGAGAGTTTCAGAAAGCTCTATCCAGACATGACCCGTAAATACTTCGATGAGGTACAAGCTGTGATTCCAGGCATCACGTCCACGGCCTCGGCAGTGCTTCGTGCTGCCAGGGCTAAGGAAGCGTCGGTCAGCCGGCATGTCTATTCGTCAGGGAGTTCCTCACACGGGTCTTATTCAAGCTACAGCTCCCGTTCCGTTTCCAGCCGTTCCCGTTCCGGGGGAGGCGGATCTTCATCCTACAGAGGCGGCGGAGGAGGCCACGGAGGCGGACGCAGCGGTGGCAGCCGGTGATTTATCTTTAATTACAAGTACTTACAAGCAAACATCAACAGGCTACAGATATGAAACTTACAGTATTACTTATGGCGCTTACAATATTTGCCCCGCTGGGCTCCGCTTGCGGTGAAGAGAAGCCGCAAGGCAATCTTATTTATTATTCGTATAGTTATCAAGGCTCGATGTGCCGCAGCGGCGAATATTGCAGAGTGGAAGCCGATGAGAGCGGACAAATCACCGTTCAGTATTCCGACAAGGGAAAGTGGGCCGACATTAAGCTGTACCGGGCTCCCGCCGATGCCTTGGAGGTAATTGAAAAGAAAGTGGCCGACGGCAGGCTCAGGTGGCTTAAGTCTGATTACAAAACGCCTTTCAAGGTCCTGGACGGTTGGGCATGGAGCCTGTATATTCGTTTCAGGACTGGGAGCATAAGTTCGGGAGGATATATGGACATACCCCCCAAAGCAATGTGGGATGCTATTAAAGACATCAACGCTTATATCGCATCCCTGGCTACAGAGGAGAATTATATTGAGACAATCAAGGAGTGATACGGCCTAAAGCAGTTCCCGCAGGCGTTCTATCTGTTGAGCGGTTGTGGCCCAACTGGTAGCAAAGCGGACAACGGTATGTTTGTCGTCGTACGGCTGCCATATATCGAAGCCTACATTGCATGAGAGCTTCTCCATATAGCCGTTTTCGAGTATTACAAACTGCTGGTTAGTAGGGGATTCCAGATAGAATGGGATCCCTTTTTCCTTTAGTACCGCAACCATTTCTGCTGCACGGTCTATGGCGTTCCTGGCGATGCGGCCATACAGATTGTCCGTAAACAGAGTGTCGAATTGGACTCCGAGCAGCCTGCCTTTAGCAAGCAGGGCGCCGTGTTGCTTTACGGTAGTGAAGAAGTGTTTGGGGGCACCGTGCGGAAAAACCACAGCCTCTCCGCAGAGCGCACCCACCTTTGTGCCTCCGATGTAGAAGACGTCGCACAAATCTTTGAGGTCGGCAAGGCCGAAGTCGCAAGCAGGACTTGCCAATGCGTACCCCAGCCTTGCTCCGTCAATGAAGAGCGGCAATCCGTGCTTATGCGCAACGGCTTGCAGTTCTGACAGTTCCGACCTTAAATACAGCGTGCCGTATTCGGTGGACAAGGAGATATACACCAGTCCCGGCCACACTATGTGGTCTTTGTTGGGGTCGGCATCGAAGGCACTGAGGAAGGCCTCAAGCTCGGCAGCATCCATCTTTCCGAAATGTTGGGGGAGGGTCAGCACCTTGTGGCCGGAATACTC
>JAFWPT010000073.1 GCA_017509375.1 Bacteroidales bacterium
CCCGGAGGTGAACTTGAATCGTTATTCCCCAAGTAATAATTTTGTAATCAAAAAATGACTATGGCTTCTGATACAAAGAAAAAGTATTGCGCTCCCGATTCTTTCAAATCAGAGTGGGAGTTGTTCTATGCATTATTGAATGAATCCGATACCGAAACCATTGGCGATGGCCCTGAACTGGAATGGTAAAATAATTTAACTAAATGATTATTAGAATGAATCGCATTGTTTGTCTTGTGCTTGCCGTCATTTTGTCGGCCGCCTGTTCGTTAAAAGAGATTGATGCACCGGAGTATGTGAATGAAAGTGGCGAAAGTGTTTTTTATGCCGAGATCGAGTCTCCGGCAGAATCTACAAAGGCTTATGCAGACGCGTCTTTGAAAGTTTTGTGGGATGCGGATGACAGAGTATCCATCTTCAATAAGGATACTTACAATCAGCAGTATGTCTTCAACGGACAGACCGGCGACAATGCCGGAGGTTTTGATATAGTACAAAGTGGCGGGTTCGTAACGGCAAATGATATAGCTCATGTATATGCTGTTTATCCCTATAATGCATCGACTAAAATAAGCAACGATGAGGTCCTTACGCTAAATCTTCCGGCCCGCCAGACTTGGAGAGAAGGTACTTTTGGCAAAGGAGCCAGTACAATGATTGCCGTAAGCTCCGGCAATAAGCTGAAGTTCAAAAATTTGCCCTCATACTTGGCGGTACGGCTCTATGGTGATGACGTACGTGTGTCTTCGGTGGAGTTGCAGGGAAATAACGGAGAGAGCCTTTCCGGTGAATGCACCGTAACAATGAGCGAAGGCGGAGTACCTCAAGTAACTATGAATACCGAAGGCTCAGGAATAATAGTCGAGTGTGACAGCCCAGTGCTTATAGGAGACAGCCAGAACAATTATACCGAGTTCTGGTTTGCCCTTCCTCCTACCAACTTCCGCGCCGGCTTCACTGTCACAGTGACTGTTGATGATGGCGGCAAGTTTACTAAGACCACAGAAAAAACAATCAACCTCCAGCGTAATATTGTCTCCCGGATGGTCCCTTTTGAAGTGAAGACGGTGCCTGTTCCAGAAGCAATAGATCTCGGGTTGAGTGTCAAATGGGCTTCCTTCAATGTTGGAGCATCCAAGCCCGAAGAATACGGCGACTATTATGCGTGGGGCGAAATTGAGACAAAGGAAAGTTACATCTGGCCTACAAATAAGTGGAGTAACGGTGATAGCGAAAGGCTCATAAAGTATTGCACTGATGCTTCTTGCTGGGACGGCTCCGGACAAATGGACTATAAGACGATTTTGGACATTGAAGACGACGTAGCTAATCTCCTTTTGGGAGACAATTGGCGGATGGCCTCGCTCGACGAGTGGATTGAGCTCCAAGATAATTGTACCTGGACTTGGACGAATAACTACAAGGGTACAGGGGTAGCAGGACGGATAGGAACAAGCAACAAGGAAGGATATACCGATAAAACCATCTTCTTACCTGCAGCAGGTGGCAGAGACGGAGTTCTTTCCAATGTTGGGAAAGACTGTAATTTCTGGTCATCGACTCTCGCCAGAGATCATTCATACAATGCCTGTGGTTTTATGCTAAACGAAAGCGGAATATGCAGTTATAATTATTATAGATATGCCGGCCTTTCAATTCGTGCCGTTAACGGAGAAGTGGTTCCGGTATCCTGTATATCGGTTCCGGCTGCCATGGACTTGTATCTCGGTAAAACTGAAACAATTACCGCTACGGTACTACCTGCCGACGCCACCTACGGAAATCTTACCTGGACTTCTTCCGACGAGTCAGTCGTGAAGGTTGATAACAGTGGGCAGGTAACAGCCGTTTCTGTAGGCAGGGCCACTATAACTGTGTATTCTGCTGATGCCTCCAAGACAGCTGAATGTGAGGTTACAGTATCTCC
>JAFWPT010000074.1 GCA_017509375.1 Bacteroidales bacterium
AGCCTTCCCAGTCTTCCTCGCTGAGGCCGTCCTCGATGGAATCGATCGGGTACTTGGTGATCAGCTGCTTGAGATAGTTGATCTGCTGGTCCGTGGAGAGCTTGCGGCCGCGAGGATCCTTCTTCTTGCCGTCTTTCAGCTGCTTGTAATCATAGAAGAACTTGCCGTCCTCCTTGAAGCAGAACTCGGAAGCGGCGCAGTCCATCGCGATGGTCACGTCCTTACCGGGCACATAACCGGCACCTTCGATGGCGGCGATGATGCAATCCAGCGCGTCGTTGATGCCCTTCAGGGCAGGAGCGAAGCCACCTTCGTCACCCACGGCGGTGCTCAGGCCACGGCCCTTCAGCACCTTCTGCAGCGCGTGGAAAACCTCGGCGCCCATACGGACGGCCTCAGCCTCATTCTGCGCACCGATCGGACGGATCATGAACTCCTGGAATGAGATAGGGGCGTCGGAGTGGGCACCGCCGTTGATGATGTTCATCATGGGAACGGGCAGGACATAGGTGTTGGTGCCGCCGATATAGCGGTACAGGGGAATGTCGAGGTAGTTGGCCGCTGCGTGGGCAACTGCGAGAGATACGCCGATGATAGCGTTGGCGCCCAGCTTGCTCTTGGTGGGGGTGCCGTCAAGCTCGATCATGGTCTTGTCGATGGCGCGCTGCTCCAGAGCGGACATACCGATGATGGCGGGAGCGATGACGTCGTTTACATTGGCGACTGCCTTGAGTACGCCCTTGCCGAGATAACGCTTCTTGTCGCCGTCGCGAAGCTCAAGTGCTTCGTTCTCTCCGGTAGATGCACCTGAAGGAACAGCGGCTACGCCTTTGATGCCGGACTCGAGGATAACCTCAACCTCAACTGTAGGATTGCCTCTGGAATCGAGGATTTCCCTTCCTGTAACTTGGATAATTCTCATAATATCTTTAAAAAATTAAGTGGTATTACTGTTTTGCGGCGCAAATTTAGTCAATTTTAATCAATTATGGTAATTTTGATTAATCAGAATCGCACTCCTGCACCAAATTCCGCCCCCGCCTGGCCGGGAAGCATCGAAGAGACGCCTGCAAGCAGGGAAAAGCGGCCGATATTGATAATGACGCCCGCATCTGCGGCAACTCCCCTGACTGAAAGGTCTTCCACCCTCGCCCAGCGTGAGGAAACGTCCTGCCAGTTCACGGCGTGACTGCCATATCCCGCTCCGGCATAGAGAGTCAGGAATTTCCACGGGGTGAAAGTTGCTCCGGCAGTGATGGAGCGATGCGAGACACGCACCTCCCCGCTGGTCCAGATGTAGCCCGTGTGCGTGGTGCCGTTGGAGAAACATGAGTAGGCAGGGCGGACAATAGGAATCTCGGACGCAGCCTTCAGGTAGCCGCCGAACAGCTGTCCCGATACAGTGGCCATAGCACCGAAGTACAAATCGGGAACTCCGGCGAGCAGTAAGATTCCGGGATGTAATGCTGCTCTTTCTTTTCGCTCCGGAGCAATTCGGTCAAATGGTCCTAAACCACCTTCGTCCAGAGACTTGGCTGGAGATCTTAGGGCGGTGGCCTGCTCGAGAGGAAGGATACGGGCAGGGGCCTGACTGCCTGGCTGACCGAAGACCTCTTCGTAACGCAGACGAATCGACTCGAAACGCAGCCGCTGGGCATTCGTCATCAGTCATAAGGGTACAGGCCCCAAAAATACGTATCCTCTACAGAAACGTCTGCTCCACCGGTAATAACTCCGATTGTTCCTGTAAAATTGGTAACGGCGGACGGCTCGCTTGTTTTCGAAGTGAACTTGCTGCCCCCATCAGTTCCACTGCCGTAAAAAAGGCTGATGGCATCGCCGGGCGTCCACAGCACGGCGCCGTTCGACTCATCTCGCTGAGTCTTCGTTTCCGGCTCGTCGGAACGGTATGCGGTAATCGTTATCTCTTTCTGTCCGAAAGCCACTGTAGGTTCCGGCTGCTCAACGGTACATCCAACAATAAGCAATGCAGATATACCCGATAATACTTTGTAGGTCTTCATATTTCAAGGGTGTTTTTTACCAATCTTCGTCTTCAGTACCTTCATTCTCGCCATTAGAGACAGCGATTAATTCAAATAGAGTCATTTCCAAATGTTCAATTTCCGGAATAGCGTATTCTTTTTTGTCCATCATCTTTTTGGTTAACGTACAATAGGTTCGGGGCAAAAGTATTGAATACTAATTACTGAATCAAGTTCACATTGGTTCAAGTTTGATCGCCTCAGGCAATTCCGCCCAAAAACGGTTACCACTATCAAAAAAATCAGCAAAATGTGACCAAATGCCTGCTTGTTGTGACGAGCGGCAATGATAATTTTACGATTCTTATCAAGTCCTCCGGATCCTTTGCTTACCTTTGCAGAAACTAGTTTGTACTTCTATGAAAAACTTCACGCTATCTTCCCAGCAGGAACCGCGATATGCTTGTATCCTGTTTGACTCCACTTTCAAGGCAATCATCTGCAACCCCGAAAACGAGGACCTGCTGATTGGCATTATCGAACTTCTCATCCCCGGAAAACACATCTCGCAAATAACTTTTCTCAATACCGAGAAGCACGGCATTGTGATTTCAGAAAAAAACGTTACTTTTGACTTGTTATGCAAGGACGAAAACACAGGGGAAGAATTCCTGGTGGAAGTTCAGAATGCAGACCAGAAAAGCTACAGGGACAGGGTGCTGGCTTATGCCACTTATCCCATCAGGGAGCAATTGGCCAGTAAGCTTGCTGTCCTGAAAGAACAAGGGATGAAGTTCGGAATGGACTATTCTCTCAAGCCGATTTACGTAATCAGCATAGTGAACTTCCATTTCGAGCACGAGGATGAAAGAGCTCTGGAGAATGGCTACATAAGCCGCCATGAGATACGCAACAAGCATAACTCTGAACTGCTGACGCCGAATCTGAACCTTGTCTTTCTGGAACTTGACCGGATGGAACTTGGCCCTGACGAGTGGGAACAGTGCAACAGTTTGCTCGAAAAATTTGTCTTTTCGACAAAGTATATGCATAAGCTCAACGATCTTCCGGAAAGTTTCGAGGACAACCACTTGCTGGAACGGCTGTTCTGCGCTGCAGAACTTGCAAACATGTCAGTAACGGAACGAGAAAACTACGAAAAGAGTATGAGAACTGAAATTGACCGAATCGCAGAACTCGACTTTGCCCGGGAAGCCGGCAAGGCCGAAGCCTTGGCAGAGGGGCGCGCTGAAGGCAAGGCCGCAGGACTCGCTGAAGGCAAGGCCGCAGGACTCGCTGAAGGCAAGGCCGCAGGGCTCGCTGAAGGCAAGGCCGCAGGGCTCGCTGAAGGCAAGGCCGCAGGGCTCGCTGAAGGCAAAGCCGCAGGGCTGGAAATTGCGGCTAAAGCAATGCTGGAAGAGAATATTCCGATTGCCATCATCACTAAATGTACCGGGATTTCCGAAGACAGGCTCAAACAATATAGCATAGTCCGCCAGACGTATTAACCGCCTGCTACTCCTCTATCTCCCTGATTCTGTGAGCATATTTATTCCAGTAGGGGGCGGTGCGGTAGGCTTCGACCGAAGCTGCGGGAACGTAGATTGGGCACTCGGAGGTGTCGTCGAACATTTCAGTGCCGCCGGCAGGGGGAGCCGGAGCAAGACAGGTAATGCTGGTCAGGGCCTTGTCGTGCTCGAAGGCATAGATACCGATGGATTTAAGAGTTGCAGGAAGGACGATGCTTTCCAGTTTACGGCAGTACAAGAACGCGCTGCGCCCCAACTTCTCCAGATTTGGGGGCAAGTTGATATGCCTGAGCGAATAAGCATGAGACAGGGCATCTTTCTCAATTGATACTACCGTATCGGGAAGGATTACTTCCTCCAGCGCTTCGTTATGATGCAGCGAGGAATCGCCAAGTATCCGGAGTCCGGGAGCAAAGACTACCCTGCGAAGCTGCTGACATTCCCGGAAGCAACTGTAACTGGTACTTACCACGCCCGACGGAATCACCAACTCCCGCAAATTTGGAGTTTTATACAATGCCCACTCAGAGAAAGACACTACCGTACCGTCAAATTTCATCACACCGCGCCCACCTCGGTTGGTGTTAGACAAAAGATTCACTTCTGGACAAACTTTTGCCTTATAAGGTTGTATGATGTCTCCGTAAAGTGTGGTGTACCATAACTCATCGTTTGGTGGATATTGTTCCAGTCTCACTATCCGTGTCCCTTCAGGAATATAGTCGGGACTGCGGTCGATGCTCACATTAGGTATTTCATGACGGTTGGAAAGAAGCAATTCAGCCAATAAATTATTGCCGTCCTCATCGTCCATCGGAGAACAATCAAGGTAAGAAAGAACCGTATTGTTTGATACATCAAGAGACTGAATCATATTTCCCCAGCACTCCAGGGACTCAAGTTCCGGGAGCCCTGATATATCCAGCGTTTTAAGTCCGCAGGAAGGGCAAGACAAAGTCTTTAGATGCGGATTTTTCGCCAAGTCCGAAAGCTCATACTTTCCGCCGCCGATGGAAAGGGTTTCAAGCTCAGACATGGAGGAAATATCGAGCCTAAGAGGTTCCCCAGCCTCATCTTCAGGCCACTCCATGAATAGCGATTTAAGCCTGTGCAGGCCTGAAAAGTCCGGCAGCCTTCCCTTAAGCCCAGTAAATCGTACATAAGTCAGGGCTGTATTCCTGGATATATCCGGGTAATCCAGACCTGTATTGCCGAGATCCAGTTTATCCAATTGCGGATTGCGGGATAAGTCCAGCTTCCCCCTAAGAGCACTGTTATTGGACAGCACTAAAACTTTCAGCTTAGGATTATGAGTAACATCTGCAAATCGCAGCGTTCCTGTCGGCGAACCCGTCAATGACATTTCACCAAGACAGCTAAGTTCCTCCAATTCAGGCATATACTCAATA
>JAFWPT010000075.1 GCA_017509375.1 Bacteroidales bacterium
GCCACGGATGTTGAGCAGGAGGCTGATCTGGTCGGAAAGGCGGAAAGTATTCATGAGACCCGCGTTGAAGGAAGCATCAACGACTCTGCCGGAATCGCAGAAGCCGAAGATAGCACCACCACCGGCATATGCATCGATTACGAAGAAACGATCAGCCTTGTAACCGCCAAAGACATTCATCAGATTAGCATGAGCCAGCGCGAAGATATCCAGATAGCTACCCTTCTGATAAGCGAGCTGCTGGGAAACATACTTGTTGTCAGCCTTGGTATAAAGCTCTTTCTTGTTAGGAATAAAGTTCGCGTTAATAGCGCGAGGGCCATTCTGCCAAACAGGATTACTCTGGTACAAGCCCTTGAACGGAGCCCAGTTTACACCGAGACCGACACCGAAGCTCGGGGAAGCCCATTTGGTCAGATAAAGGTCGATAGCCGGGAAAACGAACATCTCAGGAACCTTCTTGGCGACCTTCCAGTCGTTGTCACCATAGTACATCTGGGTACCGAGACCGGCGCTGAGCTGCCAGTTCTTCCAGAAGCCATTGGTGAAAACAGAGTTCTTCTCCATAACCGTCGTCGTGACAACCTTACCGTTCTCGGTCGGGGTCTCTTCCACGACAGTGATGGTGTTCTCGTCCTCAGTACGAGTCACTTTGACATCCTGAGCGAAAAGGCTGGCCGGAGCGATGAACGCGGCCGCAGCAATCAGAAGAAATAATTTTTTCATATGCTTAGAAAATTAAAAATCAAATACGCATAGTTCTTCAAGTAGCAAAGTTAACATTCTTTTCTTAATGGTGCAAGTTTTTCTTAAAAAAACGGCTTAACAACTTCCTATATCGGCCCTTATAGGAAGCAAAGACTAAACAATATAATCGATTATGAAGCGTAAAAACAATTCATCAGCCCACAGGTCTTGAGCCAGGTAGAACTCTACCTGGAAGGGGACCTGTTGGTTATTAATGACTCGGCGCAGTATAGGATAACTGCCAGCTACTCCGGTACTCTTAATATTGGGGGTGGTTAGGTAGTACCGGCCACCCCTATACAAAAAAAAAGAACTTTCCCCGCTCAACTTCGAAAAACTTTACCTAATTTAGTCGTTTTTAGACGACAAAACTTTGAAACTCAGCACTTTCGAGCGGGTGCTTCGGCAAGAAAACCATGCCGAAAACACGATTATGGCATATCTGTATGCCGTAAAGGACTATTTAGCTCGATATCCAGAGCTGAGCAAGCGGAATCTGTTGGCTTACAAATCGATCCTTATCGACAGTTTCAAACCCGCGACCGTCAATCTGCGAATCCATGCCATCAACAAGTATTTGACCTGGATCGGGAAGGAAAACCTGCGTCTTCAGTCGGTCAAGGTTCAAGAAAGTTCCTTTGCGGAAAACATAATCAGCAACGAGGATTACGAGTTTCTGAAGCGTCGACTCCGGGAGGAGCCCGACCCGAAATGGTATTTCGTCGTCCGGTACATGTCCGCCACCGGCGCCCGCGTGAACGAATTGATCCAGTTCAAGGTCGAGCATGTGCGCGCGGGCTTCTTCGACATCTACTCCAAAGGCGGCAAAATCCGTCGCCTGTACATCCCCAGCCAACTCCGGGAGGAGACCCTCCAATGGCTGGACCGGGATAGTGGCTATCTGTTCTTGAGCCGATACGGAGAGCGTATCACGACCCGCGGAGTCGCCAGCCGACTGGCCTTCTATGCCCGGAAATACGGGATCAACCCGGTCGTGGTCCACCCTCACGCCATCCGTCACCGATACGCCAAGAACTTCCTGGAAAAACACAGCGACCTCGCCCTGCTGGCCGACCTCCTTGGTCATGAGAATATCGCCACAACCCAGATATACCTACGGAAAAGTACCTTGGAACAGCGGAAACTGATTGACCAGATTGTCGACTGGTAGTTACTATAACAACATCGCCGGCCCTTCCCGGGTCGGCGATGCAGATAATTAATGACGAACAGGATTAGTTCGCACCAATGTTGATAGAGTACGGCTTATTGAAGTACTCGTTCTCCATGTAAAGCGTCGTTTCACCGGTAGCGATACGCTTGAACACACAAGGAATCACGTGATTCGTCATATACTCAGAATAGCTAACGGACTTGACGAACTGGTAGGACCGATCGGTCTTTCCCGTCACAATCGAGGTTCCAACCTGAGCCGGCATATCCGTGCTGTTCGGATTGAGACGCTTATTGCTGTCCTCGAAAGCAATCTGCAGCGGGAACACGGAGGAAGGCAGGTTGTCGGGGAGGGTGAGGCTGACCGTTACGGTATTGCCAATGGCATTTCCGCCGGACGTATACGTTGCACTGAAATTCTGCTTCGCAAGAACATGGATCGTAACATCCCGGTAGAGTTTGTCGCCATCCGCCGTCTGTCCCTCAATACGGAAGGTGGTGCGCTTCTCATCGTCACCAACTGCAGCGATCGTCAGCGTTATTTCCTGCCATTTGTCGGTACTGTTCCAAGTGGTTGTTCCGGTGGAAGTGAAAGCGGGGTCATCCGTGTTGGGCTCCTTCCCTTCTTCTTGAAGCTCCTGATTAGTGAGGATCCTGAAA
>JAFWPT010000076.1 GCA_017509375.1 Bacteroidales bacterium
CCTTCGAGGCCTACAAGGCTGTCACTACGGACCTTCTGCTTACAGTCAAGACCCCTCAGCACACCGGTTACGACAACAAATACCAGAATATCGGCCGCACCTCCACCCAGGGCCTCGAACTCAGCATGAATTCCCGCAATATCGTGAAGCGCAACTTCACCTGGACCTCCTCCTTTACCATTTCCCACGCATCATCTATCGTGAACGATATCGGAGCCGAGTCGGAGGTATCTTCCAGGATTTCTCCTACCCAGGTCGGTTACATGACCGTAGGTTACAGGGTCGGCTATCCCGTAAACTCTTTCTGGGGCTTCCAGTACGCAGGCGTATGGCACAACAAGGATGAAGTCGAACGCAACAAGATTACCCATGCCTTTGCCAACGACCAGTCCTCCACCAAGCTCGGTTACCCTATCTTCATAGACCAGAACCACGACGGTTCCCTGGATTCCAGGGACATTGTGTTCCTCGGTTCTCCGGACCCCATCGTATCCGGCGGCTTGCAGAACACCTTCCGCATCAAGGGCTTGTCCCTGGGCGTGTTCTTCTCTTACTGCTGGGGCGGTAAAGTACTCAACTATTCGGAATTCTATATGGCCGGCTCCCGCCGTACCAACCAGTATGCCTACATGATCAACGCCTGGCATCCTATCAAGAATCCCGATTCCAACCTCCCCCGTGCCGGTATCTTCGACAACAGCGCCCTGCCCAGCTCTTTTATCATTCACGACGCTTCTTACCTTCGTCTGAAGACAGTGAGCCTCGGATACCGCTTCAATCTCAAGAGCCGGGTGATACGCGAACTCGAGATGACCTGCTCCGGAGAGAACTTGTATCTGTGGTCCAACTACAACGGATTCGACCCCGATGTGTCGTCCGGCGGCACAAACGGATACGACAATTCGTATTATCCCAAGCCTATGCGCATTGTTTTCTCAATCCAACTGAAATACTGATGTGCCGTATGAAAAAGTTTATCATAACCATATCGATAATGGCCGGCGTGCTGTCCATGGCCTCTTGTTCGCTTGAGGAAGATACTTCCGCAATCGTCAGTCCTTATGATTTCTACAAAACGGTGCCGCAGATAAGGGCTGCTGTCAACGGATGTTACGACCCGTTGAACGAATTCCATAATCTTAAGTATTTGATTGCCACCGAGGGGGCTACAGACCTGGCTTCCACAAACGGCTCTGCCCAGCAGGATGCCCGTTTTGAAATCAGTCCGTCAAGTCCCGGTGCGGCCACCATTACCTGGAGGCAATGCTGGGTAGGGGTTCGTCTCTGCCTGAGCACCCTGGCAGGCATCGGGCGCTCCCCTCTGTCGGAGAGCGAGAAGTCCCCGTATGCCGTGGAAACCCGCATTCTCCTTTCCTATTATTACTATGTTCTGACCAGTTTCTTCGGGGACGTACCTTTTTACGAAGACTACGTTGAGAACGATGATGACATGCAGCGCATAGCCCAGATCGGGCGAATGAGCGCCGTAGAAACCCGCAAGACTCTCATCGAGGAACTCAAGCTTTATGTGCCCACGCTCCCTCAGGTACGCACCAGCGACCAGCAATACAATTATTGCGGAGCTGCGATGGGATGGATGATGATTGCCAAGATGGCGGCATGGAACAAGGACTGGGACGAAGTTATATATGCTTGCGAGCACCTGGAGGCCATTTACGGTGACTTGAACCAGTACCCATACATGGACGTCTGCTTCCGCAACAAGAATACCCCGGAATCCATCTTTGAGATTAACCACGAGTTCGTGGAGGGCGGTATCGACTACACTCCCACCCAAGGCCTGAGCATTTCCTCCATAGTACTGCCCAAGCGGGGGGCCGACGAGGCTGGTACGGACAGCTACGACGGTGTTCCCATTCCTGAGGTAGGCGACAAGGCATACAGCTATACGCCCCTCAGGCCCACCACTTATATGAAGACCACCGTGGCGCCTACGGGCACCGGAGACATACGCCGCGAGATCAATATGGCTACCGGCTGGAACGGCGTGAAATTCAAAGGAAGCCGTACCTGGATGGGCCAGAAATTCTGGTGTTTCCACATTTACCAGAATCACGATTTCACCAACTACAAGATTTTCCGCTATGCCGACGCCCTGCTCCTGCTGGCCGAGGCCTGGTGCGAAAAAGGCAATTACTCCAAGTCAATTGACTACCTCAACAAGGTTCGCACCCGTGCGGAAATCAGCCCTTATTCGTACGTGAGTGCAGTGAAGCTCCGCGGCGAAATCCGTGACGAGCGCGGCCGTGAGCTCTTCGGAGAATTCGGGCGCAAATTCGACCTCGTTCGTTGGGGAATATGGTACGACCAGGTGGTGGCATACAACGGCTACAACCTTGCGGTGCAGAATGTCCGCCCCTGCCACGAGTATTATCCTATCCCGGATGTGCAGTGCGCACGCACCGGGCGGGTGCTTTCGAATCCAGAGTATGAGAAATACGGCTTGTAAAACAAAAGGGATATGAAAAAGATTCTACTATATATCTTGATTTTGTCTGCGGCGGTCTCCTGCAGGGAGAAAGCCGAGTACAACCGCACCCTGGGATTGCTCTCGGAGTACAACGTGCTTTCCGCAGACGGCGGAAGCACCCAGGTGGCCGTATATTCCAACACCGATCGGACCGTTGAGTTCGACCACCAGGTGTCCTGGGCCTCCATAGACCGTTTCAAAGGCGTTAAAAGCGGATACCTCGTGTTCGACTATGAAGTCAATTACGGCCGGGCACGCCGTGTGAACCTTATATTCAAGGCCGGAGAAGAGACCCTTACTCTTAGTATGTACCAGAATGCCCGCTTCGCCGATGCAGACTGCATAATGGACCTCAACGCCACCACAATCGAGGTCCCGTCCTCCGGAAGCACCGAAGAAATAGCTTTCGAGACAAATCTGATTTACAACCTGGATGAAATGTTCCTGAGCCTGACCTACCCGGAAGGACAGGAAACGGATAATCCTTGGATTAGCCTGAAGAGCGTGGAAAAGGACAAAGTGAGCATTGTGGTCGCCCCCAACACTTCAGGCGCCCCGCGTACGGCGAATATGAGACTCACCCACATAGACGCCGGGTCCTACGACTCCACCGAAGGAGACATTATTTATTCGAATACTGTTACAATCGCCCAGAACCAATAGCAAATTATGAAACAGACGAAAATATTTGCCATTTCTGCTTGTGCGCTCCTGCTGTGCTTGTCTTGCGAAAAGAACGGTTTCGATGTTTTTGCGCCGGATGAGCTGGGCATGCCCGAACACGAATACTATGTGGACGAAAAGGGAGGAGACATCGATATTCCTTTCCTGGCCAACAAGCAAGGCGAAGTATCCTTTATCGATCAGGAAGATAAGTCCTGGGTACAGCTCGGACTCACCTCGTTCTCTGCCGATGGGGACATTCCCGTCCACATCCAGCAGAACAGCGGTTTCCAGCGTAGGGCGGAGATACTTTTGAGCACCGAAACCCGTAAAGACACCGTATTCGTATTCCAGCGCGGAGCCGTTGAGGAAAAGTTTTACGTATCTGCCGGTTCAATGCTTGTGTACAACGGCACCGGAGAGGTGAACACCGTGGTTACGGACATAAATGTGCCCCTCGACCGCGTCACCACCGAGGTGCGCTATTCCGGCGAAGAAGAGTGGATAAAGGACTGCAAGCTTACGAACAACTCGCTTACATTCAAGACCACCGACAATACCGATAAGAATTACACCCGCCGTGCCCTCATCGTCCTTTCCTACAAAGACGGATGGGAGGCTGAACGTACGGCCACGGTAATAGTAATCCAGGCGCGTGCAGACAACAAAGTCGGCACCGTCTTCACCTTCGAAGAACTTCGCAAGATAGCTACTATCAGCGGATATACCCTTCCGGAAGACGCCCTCGTGGAAGGTTACATCGTCAGTACTACCGAAGGAGGCAACGCCGGAGACGCACAGGTCGATGACTACAAGCAAGGCACCGGCGTCATAGATTACACCCTGACTGACCGTACATCCTACCTGGTGAGCCCCGACGGGCAGTACGGCATACGGCTCATCGCCACGTCCGCGGCCGACAATGATTTCGTTCGCTACAGCCTTGTAAGCCTTGGTCTGGGAGGTGCCGTAGTGAAGAAGTCCGAGAGCGCCCCGCTGAGCTACACCATAGAAGGAGTACAATCCGGCAACATCCTCGCCAGCTCCGACGGCACCCTTACGATGCCCCGGAAAGAAAAGAGCATAGAGGAACTTACGGACAACGACATCAATACCCTCGTAACGATAAAGGATTGCGAGATAGCTATGCGCAAGGGCCCCTTTACTCCTGTGAATGAGGGATATACCTCCCTTTGCGGATACAACCGTCTGGCCAAGTATCCCATCCTCATCCGCGACATCAAGGGCGGCAGCATGTATATGTTTACCAACATGACCTGCTCCTATCGCCGCAACGGTGAGACCCTGCCCTACGGCAGCGGCGACATCACCGGCATCGTGGTGCACGAGAGCTACAAGAGTTTCGAGAAAGACGGCAACATAGGCCGATACCAGCTGCGCCACCTTGTCCGCGAGGAAATCGATCTCAAGCCGGATTTCAAAGACAATTTCTCCGGCATCATCACCGAGTTCCGCTATGCCAAATTCCCCGGCGAATTCGACAAGACACGCCTCCCCGAGGCCATTCTCGCCACCAAGGGCAACGGTGAGCTCTGCCACACATACGGGAGCGTAAGCAATTTCTCCCCTTCCTATTTCTACATAGGCCAATGCGGCAGCAGCAAGAAGGGCAAATATGCCGAGGGAGCCGGAATCGAGCTTGACGAAGGCGGCATCTACGAACCGTGGATAGGCAAGGAGAAAGACCAGAACACGGACGGCAAAGGCTGGTTCAAGGACAATCTCAAGCTCAGCTGGTCCAACAAATACTGGTGGGATTCCTCCAACTCCCGCGGATATTGCTGGCTGGTCAATTTCAGCACCGCCGGCATCAGCTCCGACCGGGTTTCCATGCAGTTTGCAATGTACAACAACTCCCAAAGCGCACGTTCTCCCCGTTACTGGAAAGCCCAGTACTCGCTTACCACTACTGACACGTCCCCTGAAAGCGACGGCGAGTGGATTGATATAGGGGAATTTACCGTGCCGGACGTAGCTATCTGGGCCTCCCAGAACGACTGGCAGACCCTTGGCACCCGTGTGTATGACTTCCCTCTTCCGACCGAGATTCTTGGCCACGAAAGCGTGAGCATACGTCTTATGCCCCGCAACAACAAGGCTGCCGCCAAAGAGGAAGGGTCCTACGATACCAGCACTGTAGCCAACAACAGCGGCTATAATACCATGGATTATTTTGCAGTACGCTTCAACAAGTAGAATATGAAAAGGTTCTTCACATTAGCGGTTTTGCTCCTGCCCGCACTCTTTGCCTGTACCGGAGAGAAAGAACTCGCAAAAGAAGGCGCGACAAACGTAGTGCTGAGCAAGGACAAGGTTGACATCATGGTAGGCGAAACCGCCTCCATTACGGCAACCGTGCTTCCCGAGGCGCTCAAAATGAAAGTGATATGGAGCGTGCTCGATACTGAGTATGCAGAGGTCAAGGACGGTGCCATTACCGGCAAGTCGGAGGGTGTGACTTACGTGATAGCCACTTCCGCCGACGGAAAAAAGAAGGCGGCCTGCATGGTCAGCGTCAACCCGCCCATAAAATACAGTGTATCCGTACAGGATGAATACGGCAATACCCTGGACGGCATTTACGGTTACCCTGGCATGTCTTTGACGCTTTCCGCCGTTACTTCCGACGGGGAGTCCGGCCACCGCTTCTCCTGGAGCGTCGAGGATGCTTCCGTGGCCACCGTCGATTCCGGCGGCCAGCTTACTTTTGGCTCCGTAAAGAGCAACGACTTCGCTTTCGTGTACGATGCTCAGTCATACCTGAGAGTTGTGTCCGAAGACGGCTACGGCTGCAAGATACCCGTACGCAGCAGCATAGTCAAGGGAGTCAAGGTCGGCGAAGATGTCTATATGGGAGAGACACCCGTGGTTGTTCAGCAGGATGAGCGCTACCTGCTTTCCATGCTTTACCAGGGCGCGGAGGACCCGGAGGAGATTCCTGCCGGAGCATTGGAGCTTGAACTGAGCAACTCCACCGATTTCTCCCTTATGAAGACCGGAGCCACCTATACGCTTGTAACCGGTTCAGCATCAGCAGTATCCACTACTCTCAGCTTCCGTCTTCCCTCTTCCTCGGAAAATATAGACCTTGCCGAGTTCAAGATAGACAAGGTGTACCCCATCCGGGCAGAGCTTGCCGCGGTATCTTCCTCCACCCTGTCCTTCACATGGACCGAAGGCATTAGCGCAGAGGACGATATCAGCAAGCCATACACCATCAGCCTCTACAAAGACGAAAACGGCAACGACTTATTGGTCAGTTATTCCATTCCCGCCGGTGCCGACTGCTGGAGACTCCGCCAGCCCCGCTTCGTGTTCTCCGGCCTTGAGCAGAATACCACTTACTGGTTCAGGGTTGTGGATACCAATGGAGAAGAAGGCCTTGAAAGTGCACTAATCAGCGGCACCACGGCGGCCTTCAACATAGTGGAACCTGGCAGTGAAGCCGCCGCCGTGGGCGACGTGCTCCTCGCCGAAGACTTCAGCGAGCTGCTATGGGCAGCCGACGAGACCACTCTCTCAGCGGGCTTCGATGTGGGCAGCGACTCATCTTCCAGTTTCAGCAACCGGGAGGCCGATTCCTTCGTTGGCACCACGGGTCAGTATGCCCAGCGCATCATTACCGGCCAGACTACGGCAAAGAAAGAGTCCGGCCTCCGGATCGGCAGGTGGGCACAGGGCCAGTACGCCCGCCTCTATGTGGGACCCGGTTACGTGTTCCTGAGCACCAAGAGTTACGGAACCCACCTCATCACTCCTACTTTGGACAACATTCCGGAGGATAAGACGGCAACAGTGAAAGTTACTTTGCATGCTGCAGGATACGCAAGCGGAAATAATGCCGTCCTTGCTGTGCAGCACGGCAAGAGTTTCAACAATTTCAGCAGCGGCACCCAGACCAACAAGCAGAAAGTGAATCTCACCGACAATATCCAGACCATCACTTTCAAGGGCGGAATTTCACAGCTGGATGAATTCAGCGTCACGCTCGAGGGGCTGGTGAAGGGAGACCGTATAGCTTTCGGTCCCACTTCCGAGACTGCCGCAGCCAATACCAATATGATGCTTATCAGCGACATGACCATAGAATTAGTTGAGATCAAATAACAATCAATTATTTATTCATATATGAAAAAAACAGTTCAAATCCCCACCTATGAGGCCCCTGCGGTATTCACCATCACCGTACTGCCTCCCAAGGTACTTTGCATCTCTAACGAAGAGTATCGCGGAGTTCAAGGCCATTTTGACGATGATTCAGATTAACCTAAACTATTGTCGCGCCATGAACAAAAGTACCATCAAAATGTTGCTGCCTCTGGTCTTGATGACCGGGGTCATAGCATGTGAACAAGTCCCCCAGCCGGCCGGCCCGGATGTATTCGTACTCGAGGCCAGTCTTCCTGAGGACGTTCAGACCAAGACTGCTCTCGGTACTCCCAGTGCCGGAGTTTATGAAGTTCTATGGAAAACCGGAGACAAGATTTCCGTCAACGGGCTCCTGTCCGATCCTGTCGCTTCTGCCGACGACGGCAAGAGGAACGTGGATTTCACCGTCAGCGGTTCTCCTTCAGCTCCCTACAATGTGCTCTATCCGGGCACTACTTCCACCAATGTGATTACCCTTCCCGCCACGCAGAACTACGTAGCCGACAGCTTCGACAGTGCAGCGGCAGCCACTTACGGCATTGCTACCAAGACCGCCGGCGGCACCTACAGCGCCCTGTTGCACAACTTCTGCGGCATACTCCGCTTCGCTCTCAACGGCAGCGCCACGCTCGACCGCATCGAGTTCAACAGCCTCGGCAGCGAGAAGCTTTTCGGTGATTTTACAATCTCGAATTTCGAGACCGGCGCATTCAGCGGCGGAACTTCCGGTACGCTGACCTATAGTTTCGGTTCCGGGCTGGCACTATCCAGCACCGACACTAATGTGTACGTTGCCATTCCCGCACAGGCTTATGCATCCGGCATAGAGGCTCTTGTCTATCAGAGCGACGGCGCTTTCATGCGCCTTAAGTTCTGGGGTACAGGCGGAACCCTTGCAAGCAACGATGTAGTCGAGTTCGACAGCAAGACCTTTGCAGCCGGCCGTACCGAGAATCTGGTGGCAGTCAACGCCCTTCTAGCAGAGAACGGCGGCGAGCCCGCAGCAGCCGCTCCTTCCATCACCGTTGCCACGTTCAACGTGATGCGTCTGGACGACGACAACCGCCCCGCTGCAGCTACCACCGGCGACAGCAACGGCAAGATTGCCCGTCCCGAGAACGCCATCATAAAGGACTGCTCTGAAATGAAGGTCGCCCTCGGACAGGCCATCTACAACACCGCAGCCGACATCATCGGTTTCCAGGAAATCGGAGACGATATGTATGCATCCGGCCAGACTTATTCTTTGGAGGACATTGCTGCGGCCCAGGGCGCCTCATATACCTGGAAGCTTAACTTCCCGGGCTCCGAATCCGGCAACTACCACTACTGCAACGGTTTTGCCTATAAGTCTTCCGTCCTTACCCTGAATGACTCCGGCAAGGCCTGGCTTAGGACCAACAGCAATTCCTATTCAGCATCCAGCGCCTCCAACTCCGGAGACCCCAACCGTTTCGTCGTCTGGGGCCTCTTCACCCACAAGGTGTCCGGCAAGCAGTTCTACTTCTTCGTAACCCAGCTTCCTACTTATGGTCAGGACGGCGGCAGCGGTACCAGCAACCTCAATATGGCAGGCGGCGTCAACGCCTTTGCTGCCAGCAAGACCGCTGTAAACCGCAGGATCCTCGTCGGCGATATGAACGCCGTTACCGGCAGCAGCGCCGAGGCCGGTTACAACAAGCTCAAAGAGTACTGGAGCGATTCTTATGAGGCAGTGAATGCCGCAGGCAACCTTGCCTCGTTCTATCAGACATATTCAGGCACTCAGTCCGGTACGGGTCTCAACTATCTGTACAGCATTCTGCAGTTCTGCAAGAACCATCCCGAGCGTCGTATCGACCATATCATGACCCAGGGAGCCTGCACGGCGACGTCTTATAAGACCATCCGTACCACCTATTCCTTCGGAACCGGTGAAGATGCCGTCGACTGTGCACCTTCCGACCATCTTCCTGTTGTCTGTACAATCACCCTCGACTAATCGAACGGCCTTATGAAAAAGATTTACACATATTTTGCAATTATAGCACTGACCGCACTTGCAGCAGGTTGTGCAAAAGAAATCGCCGGCGCCGATGAGGTCATCGTACCCGACCAGGATCTGCTTGGCCAGGACGAGATTACCCTCCTGCTCAACGTTCCGGCGTCTCCCGAGACCAAGACCACTCTCGGCGCTAAGGACGGATCTTCATATCCCGTCTATTGGAGCGACGGTGATGTCATTACCCTCAACGGCACTGCGGCCACCGATTTTATACCGGCAAGCGGAAACGCCCAGGCAACTGCCAAGTTCAAGGTGAGCAGTCTTTCAGCGCCGTACAACTTCCTGTACAACGGCACCGGCACCAACCAGGTGAGCTTCCCGTCCACGCAGAATTACGTTGCCGACGGCTTCGATCCTGCAGCCATGCCTATGTACGCTTCGGTCAACAGCCTTGGCAGTGACGTGACTTTCAGCCACGTCGGCGCCCTCCTGAAGTTCTCCTTCACCGGTTCGAAGAAGATTGATACCATCAACCTCTCTGCTGCCGACGCCAATGCTTCGCTTTCCGGCAACTTCACCATCGGAGCTACCGGCGGACTGCTCAACGGAGCACTTACCCCTGCTGCCGGCGGTGCCGGGCTCATCTACAGCTTCGGCGGCCACATTCAGCTCAGCGACACTCCGTTCGTATTCTACATTGCCATCCCGGCAGGTACATACGAAGGCGGTATCACCCTCGACGTCATTGACAACGATTCCGGCCACATGACCGTGACCGTCATGGACAGCGACGCCAGCAAGACCATAGCCGCCGGTAAGGTCCGCGAGTTCGACAATGTGACATACATCCCCAACAAGGAAGTCAACCTCAAGCAGATCTACAATGACGCCACCTTCCTGGAGTTCGTCAATGCTGTCGCAGGTGGCCAGACCACGCTCAACGCCCGCCTTACCCAGGCCGCGGCTACCCTCAGCCTTTCCGCCTCTACCGTCAGCGCCTTCAATTCCATCGAAGACTACAAGGGAACCTTCGACGGCAATGGCAAGACCATCAGCGGCCTTACAAAGCCCATGTTTGCTACTCTCAAGGGCGTTGTGAAGAACCTTACCCTGAATTCCAATATCAACGAGACTGCCGCTGACGAATACCATTGGGGTATGTTCGCCAAGCAGATTATCCCTTCCTCCGAGGTTGACGATCTTCCCGGTCTGCAGAACTGTACGGCCCAGGGTTCCATTACCTGGACTCCTTCTTCTGCCGTCAACAGTATGATGACTCTTGGAGGTCTGGTGGGTAACAACAGGGGAGGAACCATCTCCGGCTGTACCAATGAAGCCACTGTTACTTTCGCCAACAATGGAACTACTAATGAAAACCAGCCTTCCATCGGCGGCGTTGTGGGCCGTACCCAGAAGGGCGGCGAAGGCCTCACTTACCAGGGCGACATCTCCAACTGCACCAACAACGGCACGGTTGTCTGTGCTGCCCAGTTCAGCCAGAATATCTACATCGGCGGAGTCCTCGGCTATCAGGTAGAGAAGGCCGAAACCATGAGCGGCTGCGTCAACCACGGCCTCGTCAAGGTCGCTTCCACCGCATCCACCGGTGGCTCACTCCAACTTGGCGGTGTCCTCGGTATGGGCAAGGGCACAATAGAGTCCTGCACCAATGCCAGCGACGGCATAGTTACCGCCGAAGCCTGCTCCGTGGGCGCCTACCTTTGCCAGGGTGGTGTCATTGGCCGTATTAATCGTGAATCCGGCACTTATTCAGGACTCTCCAATGCGGGTACGGTCAATGCAGCAGCTGCCGGTCCCGACGCTACTTTTGTTGGCGGTGTCGCAGGGCGTTGCAACGAAGGTGCTTCCATCACGGAATTCACCAACAGCGGTTCCATCAACGCTTCAATGGAAGGCAGTTCCGGCACCACTTTCATCGGTGGTATCGTATCTCGTGTCACTACTTCTATTTCCAATTGTAGTACTACTGGCGGAACACTCACGTACACTGGTACCAATGCGGAGAGTCCGTTATACATTGGAGGCATTGTTTCATATACCAATGCAGAGAGTGTTATCATTTCTTCCTGCACCAATGCAATGACCATCAATGTAGGCGGATCATTCAGCCCGACAGCGAATAATTTTTATGGTACAGGTGGTATAATTGGTAATCTGGCCAAAGCCAGTGCAAGCATCAGCGACTGTCTCAATACAGGCAATATTACCTGGACTCAGGAAATTGGTGGATCTAACGGTTACTCATATCTCGGTGGCGTTGCCGGTCGTACGGAAGGTTCGATTATCAATTCCAGTAACGGCGGTACGGTTACGTTCTCGGGCAAGAACGATGCCCAGAATCCGTATGTCGGAGGTTTGGTTAGTGATACGCCCAACAGTGCAGATATAACAGTTTCCGGTAAATACAGTTCTGCTCCTGCAACGAATTACGGAACAGTTGTCGTCAATACTACGGCGCAGTCCAAAAAGTACGTGAATGTGGGCGGTATTACCGGTCGTCTGCGCTGCGTTCTTGACAATACCACAAATGCCGGAAAAATCAATGTTACCAGCCTTACCTGCACCTGTCTCTATCTTGGCGGTATCGTTGGTAACAATACCAGAGCAATGAGTGGCAACAATAACCTTGCTGACGGAGATATTACTGTCTCCGGGCTCACTTCCAAGGATAAGTCTTACATTGGAGGAGTAGTTGGTCTTAATTCGGCAGAGGTCTCCGGCAACAATGCTGGTGACGTAGTTGCCACCAGTGGCTCCACCTCTGCATTGAGCTTCTTTATTGGCGGTATAGTTGGACGCGGAGAGTCCAACATTTCAGCTTCTACCAACAGTGGTGCCGTTACCAACGCTTGCCCGGTAACCGGAGCGGGTTCTTATCTCCAGGTCGGTGGCGTAGTCGGATATAACAATGGAAGTTCCGCTATCAGTGATTGTCATAATACGGGTAATGTAAGCAATACTGCAAATTGCAACGGATACCTTTACGTCGGTGGCATTACATCCGAAAGCGATGCGGAGATTTCCGATTGTGACAATACCGGCAATGTGAGCAACAGCGGTAATTCCGGCAATGGCAAATGGATTTCCATCGGTGGTATTGCGGGTACTAACTCAGCAGCTATGACTTCCTCCCACAACGATGGCGCAATCTCCAACAGCGGTTTGTCTGACGAGGATGTGAACATCGGCGGTGTTGCCGGTCTCAACAACGGAAAGACGATCACATCCTGCTACAACAGCGGCGCAGTCAATAATTCGGGTAATTCCAATGACGGTTACAATGTCTCTGTCGGTGGCCTTGTCGGCTGGTCTTCAGCCAATTCGGTATATGTGACCTGCTACAATGAGGGCGACGTGGAGAATAGCGGAAACGGCTCCAACACAGGCGCCACCGCTCCAGGTGCTCGTGTAGCCGGCCTGATAGCATCCGCTTCCGGAGCCAATACCATCTCAGGAGATGCCGACAATTACAATTACAACAACGGCGAGGTTTACGAGCATTCAGCCTCGGCAAGGGCTGCCGTGGGCGGAGTATGCGCTTGGGCCAACAACGCTTCCACTTCTCTGGATTACGCGCAGAACCTCTCCGGCGGAGTAATCTGGGTTGAAGATGGCGAATATACCAATGTTTATGTAGGCGGTGTTCTTGGTGTAGAAACAGCAGCTGCCAGTTTCAACTATACCAAGAACGCAGGCAAAATTGGCATCCGCAATATCACCCTATCCAAAGCTGCGTATATCGGTGGGGTCCATGGCGGTTTCACTGCAAACGGCACGCAAACCATTACGGGTTGTGAAAATACCGGTGTAATCGACTGCCCGGACGCCGGTGGAAAGTCTGAGAATATGAAATCAACCAGTTCTGCGAATGTGGTTACCTATGTCGGAGGTGTTTCCAGCGGAGCCGGTAACGATGCCGCCAGAACGGGTAAGATTTTCCACGACTGCATCAACCGTGGAGCCATCACGGTGTATAACCAATGCTACACGCGTCTTGGTGGTGTTATCGGCTATGCCAACCAGAATCCTTCCGGCTGCGAGAATCACGGAAAAATTGTGTATTACCGGAAGGCAGGTGGATACAATTCCAGCAGCGGTGCAGTCGGCGGCGTTGTAGGCTATATCAATATCGCCACAGTATCCAACCTTACCAATACCGGAGGCGTGCAGTCCACGGGCTCTTCCCCGAACTGCTACACCGGAGGTATTGTCGGTCAGGAAGGCGGCAATATGAAAACTATGGAAAACTGCAACGTAGGCAAATCCGGCATAAATATTGTTGGAGCAGGTTCTGGTTCGTTTGGTTCTACCGGCGCAGGTCTTTTCGTTGCATCTGGTACTGCCAAAGAGTGGACCTTCACCAATTGCAAGGTTATTACCGGTACCAAATGCCAGGGAACGGTAATTACCGATTCCAATATGGCTGATGCCGTCGTTGGTCGTAATCACGCTACTTCAACAAATGGTCTCCCTACTCTGGTTTCCAGCTTCTAGTTAACTCTTTTACCTCAGGCGCCCTGACCGGCGCCCGGGGTGCCAATGGGGCGAGTGCCCCGCACGTTCTTTGACATACTGCTTACCGCAAAATATTTAAAACCCCTGCAATCCGAAAGAATTGCACACACAATTCTTTAAGTCTTCACCCGAATCTTTAAGAATCGTATTAATCTGCGTTTCAACGTTCAGGATCCAGAGTTTTTGTCGGTTTCTCTGCATACATTTGCATGTATGATTTAAAACTGAAACTGATTATGAAAGATTCTGAAATGATTAACGAAGTGGAAGACAAGATTGTAGAAATCCGTGGTATTCCTGTGATTGCCGACGCAGACGTGGCAGCGCTCTATGGCGTGGAGACGCGGCGAGTAAATGAAGCTGTTCGCAACAACCCTGAGAAGTTCCCTCCTCATTATGTGTTCGAGTTGAAAATGAATGAGTTGCGTGGTTTGATGTCGAAAATTTCGACATCAAAGGTCTCGACTAATAACCGCAAATCAACAAAGGTTTTCACCGAACGTGGCCTCTATATGCTTGCAACCATTCTGAGTGGAGATCGAGCCAGGGAAGTGACATCTCTGGAACTAAACTTCATCATCGGAAAGCTCAAGCATTCCGTCAAGCGAGTGCGTAAGGACAAATAAACAAGTTACATGATTTGCGGTCAAAAATTTTGACCACAAATGTATCTATGACAGTTGTCCCCGCCCAGTTGATGATGTTAGAATAATTACTATCTTTGTGGGGAACTATGAAATACTCGGAGATTCACAGAAAACTCAGAAAAGCCCAGGTACTCTTTAGGATATTTCAAGAAGATCCGGTGTTTCATTATAACGGAGGAATGATTATGAAAACAGTCGTTGCAATTATTGAACGCGGGTCGGACGGACGTTATTCGGTGTATATTGAAGATGCCGGGTATCCTTATGGTATTATCGGAACCGGAGGATCCGTGAAAGAGGCAGAGGCGGATTTCCACGCAGGTTATGAAGATATGAAGGCTTTGGTCCTGCAATCCGGAGAGCCCTTTGAAGATGTGGAGTTTGTATTTAAATATGATATTCCGTCCTTTCTCCAGGAGTTTGCCTATGCCTTCAGCCTTGCTGGTCTTGAAAGGATTACCGGTGTAAACCAGAAGCAGCTTGGGCACTATATCAGCGGATACAGGAATCCTTCTGAAAAAACAGTCAGAAAGATTGAGTCCGCCCTTCACTCCTTCAGTGAACAGCTCCGGGCCGTCCGCTTTCTGTAGTCAAGGCGTCCCTTTTCCCCCTTTGCGGTAAGCAGTACGAACGATTTATCCCAGGCGCCCTGACCGGCGCCCGTGGTACTAGTGGGGCGAGTGCCCCGCACGTTCTTTGACATACTGCTTACCGCGTTGTTTGGTTGTTCTGCTTTTTCTTTGCATATTTGCAATGTATTAAGACAATGGTTATGACAAATAATTACATTCATATTCATGACGGATTTGTAGATGTGTGCCTCGATGTATTGATCAGAAAGGACAAAGATGATGTTTATCTGTCGTATGCTCCGGCCCTTGATCTCAGTGGTTGCGGTCATAGTGTTGAGGAAGCGAAAAAATCTTTAGAGACAGTTTTGACCGAGTATTTGAAGTTTACCATCGCTAATGGGACCCTTGAGCAGGATTTGTTGGAGCACAAGTGGAAAAAACAGGAAAAGAAATATTCATCACCAGCATTTTGGGTCATCTTTAGAACTAATAAAGTTGCTCAGGAGATGTATGCCGGCGATTTTTCCAAGAGTCAAGAAAGAATTACCATTGCTTGTTAGTTAGTCAGAAGGGTTGGTATGGGGAGGTTAGATACTGTTCCATTGAAGGGCTTCCGTAAATTCTTGTTATCTCAGGGACTTGAAATGAGGGGGACATCAGGAGGCCATGAGATATGGTCGAAACCCGGAATGCTCCGGCCGGTTGTTCTTCAAACGCATGTGGATCCAGTTCCAATAGGCCACATTGTTACAAATTTAGATTCAATGCATGTAGATAAGGTGAAGTTAATGGAGTTTCTTGGGAGCAAAAAGCAGCAAAAGTCATTAAAGAAATAGCTTTGCGGTAAGCAGTACGGAAAAGCGTGCTGCTTTATTTTTAATATTATTTGGGTATGAAAAAGTATTTGATTACCGCACTGGCGCTTGTACTTGCGTTGTTGTCCTGCACCAAGGTGGAGGAAACCAATGGTTCCGTTATGGTACTCAGCGCATCCATATCTGAGCCGGAGACCAAGACTACACTTGGTGCCCCGAATGAAGGAGTGTATCAGGTCCTCTGGCAGAGCGGAGACCGTATATCCGTCAACGGCACCCTCAGCGAAGCTTTGAGTTCAGCCGACAACGGACAAAAGAACGTCGACTTTACGGTCAGCGGCTCCCTCTCGGCGCCCTACAAGGTGCTTTACCCCGGTACTACGTCCCCCAGCGTCATCACGCTTCCCGACACCCAGAACTATGTGGCTGGAAGCTTCGACAGCGAGGCGGTGGCGTCGTACGGCAATGCCGTCAAGGCCGGTGACAAATACTCCGTCAAGCTGACCAACTTCTGCGGCATCATCCGGCTTGCCCTCAACGGCAGCGCGACGCTCGACCGCATCGAGCTCAATACCCTCGGCGGCGAGAAACTCTACGGCAGTTTCACCCTCGCCACGGACGCCAATGGCTTTACTGGTGCTTTCAGCGGCGGCACGGCAGGCACGCTGACCTACGACTGCAACAGTCTGGCGTTGGGCAGCACCGACACATATCTCTATATCGCCATCCCCGCCCAGACCTACTCGGCAGGCATTGAGGCCCTCGTCTATCAGGCCGACGGCGCCTTCATGCGCCTTAAGTTCTGGGGCGACGGCGAGATCCTTTCCAGCAGCGACCTTGTTGAGTTCGTGAGCAAGACCTACGCGGCCGGACGCACCGAGAACCTCCTTGCAATCAATGCTCTCACGGCCGAGAACGGCGGCGAGCCCACCGCAACGCCCCCGGGAATCACGGTCGGAGTGTATAATATCAAGATGGCTGAAAACCGTGCCGGCACATACGCCGACTATATAAGCATGGACCGCGCCGACGTCCAGGCCGGCCTTGGCTCCTCCATCGCCGGTATGGGGGCAGATATCTTCGGCATCAACGAAATCGGAGAAGACAACATGCCTGGCCAGACGCACGACATCAAAGCCTGGGCCATCGCCCAGGGGCTCTCAAGCAGCAACTACACCTGGAAGATGGATTATCCCAACAAGGTGAGCAGGAGCGGCAACGTTCTTACCGGTTATTCATACTCCGCAGAAATGTACTATGCCAACGTCTTCGTCTATAACAAGACGACCATCGAGGTTGAAGACGAAGGTTACGTATGGCTCTGCAACGAAGAAGACGATTACTGGTCGTCCATGAAGAATGCTTACGAACACAGCACCGGCCGCCATACGGCAGTATATGCAAAATGCAAACACAAAGTTTCCGGCAACCGCTTCTGGTTCATCGTAACCCACTTTGATACCTATATCGGTAACGAAGACGGCGACAATCTCAACAACGTCAAGAGTTTCAAGACCTTCGCCCAGCATTTGAAGAATGAAGTGGAAGACCTCCCCATCATTGCCGTAGGCGACCTCAACTTCGGCCCGAAGGAACAGGACAAGACCACCGACTGCCCCAATTACGCAGAACTCACGTCCTACTGGACCGACGCCTACGACAAGGTCAAGGCCGACGGCAACATGACCGATTACTACAAGACCTACGACGGCACCCAGACAGGCAGCCAGCACAACTATTACTATCCCTTCCTGTCGTTCACGAAGAACCATCCGGACCGGCGCCTGGACCATATAATCTTTAAGAACAGCGCTTCCCAGTCAGTAACGCCAGTCTCATATAAGACTGTCCGCAGGACCTATGTAGCCGAGGACGACAACACCTGGTGCCCTTCCGACCACCTCCCGGTAGTGTCCTACATTGTATTTGACTGATTCTTCAAATATCTACAATGTCGCGTCTGTACGTTTTCCTCCTGGCAATCTTTCTGGTACTTTCGTGTACCGGAAAGACGGTTGTGGAGACCCCGGACGACACGCCCGGCGGCACTCAGGAAGGGTTTACCCTCACCGTTGCCACCTATAATGTGCTCAAGCCGGAGGGAAGGCGTACGGAAATGTCCATGGCTTCTTTTGACGTGAGCCAGGCTCTTGCCCGTTCCGTTGCTGAAACCAAAGCCGACATCATTGGTTTCAACGAGCTGGACGAGACTCTCACCGGAAGCGGCCGGTATTCCCTTTCCGCTTCCTGCAAGTCCATAGTGAATTACACCTGGAGTCTCGAATGGCCCAACGATGTACATGAGTTTACACCCCCCGGTTATTCCTATGCCAACGGATTCGCCTTCAACAATAAAAAGCTGAAACTTGAGGAATCCGGCTATGTGTGGCTGTCCAAAGAGGATGATGCGTGGTATGTAAAGCCCTCGTCGGCATATTTGCGGTCCGGCAGTCCCGAGCGCACTTGTATCTGGGCGAGGATGACCCGCAAGGCAAGCAAGAAGGAATTCTGGCTCTTCGTGACACACCTTCCCACCAGTTCCCAGGGCGGAGCGTACAACATGGCCGCAGTGGTGAACCGCTATGCCGCACAAAAAGCCGGGGATGCCCCGGCAATCTTGACCGGTGATATGAACAGCGCGCCCGGTTCTGCTGCTTACCGGCGGCTCATCAGTTACTGGAAAGACGGAAATACTGCTTCCTGGGGCACCCTCAGCGGCAGTTCCACCAAGTATTATTACCCGGCGGACCAGTTTACCACCGACCGTTCCGACCGCCGGATAGACCATATAATGACACGTGGTTGCACAGCCTTTGATTACCATACGGTGGTAGTTACGTATATTGCTGACGGACAGGCCTGGTGCCCCTCGGACCATTTGCCGGTAGTTGCAACTGTAGAATTTGATTGAATGAGCTATGAAATCTGATACTACACAAGTTGCAAAAATGCCGGGTTACCGGTCTCCGCAGACAGAGCTTGCCCAGATGCCGCTTTGCGCCTCTCTCTGTGAAGTATCCGGAGATCTTGAAGATATAGGCGAAGAGGACGCCGGATTAGTATGGGAGATATGAAAAAGTATTTGTTTTTCGCATTGACGCTCGCCGCCCTTTCTTGCACCAGGGAAGTGTCCCGGGACGAGCCGGTGGTTCCTCAGAAGGAGGTAACCGTTTCCGCTCTTCTTCCCGAAACCCGCACCGCCCTTGGCGAGCCCGAGGGCAGCGCATACCCCAACCGCTGGAGCGAGGGGGACGAGATAAGCGTCAACGGCGTCGTCTCCCAGCCTTTGGGCGCGGAGTATGCCGGCGCAGCCAAGGCGTACTTTGTGCTCAGCGGAGTGCAGGCTCCGTACAAAGCGGTATATCCTGCATCCGCAGTCTCCGGATACAGCGCCGGTGCAGCCACCGTCACCATCCCCTCGCAGCAAGGGTGGAGCGCAGGGACTTACGATCCTGCGGCCTTCGTGATGCTTGGCAGTTCCGAATCGGAGACCATCAGTTTCACTCCGGCGGTGACCCTATTCAAGATAGTGCCGAAAGCGGAGTCTGGCGTGAAGATAGCCTCGGTGAAGCTTCAGGCGCTGGGCGAGGGCATCAAGCTCTCGGGCGCGTTCAGCACAGACTTCAGCGGCATTGCTGCCTCGGAGCAGGCTCTGGACTACGTGTGCGTGGTTTCGCCGGAGGGCATTCCTGCCGGCGAGCCTGTCATCCTTGCGATGGCCCCCGCAGACCTGACGGCTGAGGGCCTGAGGGTTGAGATCACCGACACTGAGGGCGGCCGTATGGTGCGCACTGCGGTGCCCTCCAAGCCCTATGCAGCCGGAACCATGTACAGCACGGGCATAGAATACGTTCCTGAAGCCCCTCCGCTCCAAGCGTCGCTTAAGGCATCCACTTCTTCCACCCTTGTTTTCACCTGGACGGAAGGGAAGGGGGCCGCTGCAGATGTGGCCAATGCCTATACCGCCGCTCTATACAAGGACAGCGGCTGCACCATCGTGGACCAGACCTTCGACATACCCGCAGGCAACGGTGCCTGGAACAACAAACAGCCCAAGTTCATATTCGGCGGCCTGCTGCCTTCCACCGACTACTGGTTCAAAGTGAAGGATACCACGAACGGTCTTGAATCCAACGTGGTCAAGGCCTCTACCGATGCTTTTACCGTAGTGCAGATGCCATCCTCCATCACCGGCGCCGGCGTCATCCTTGCCGAGGACTTCGGTGAGATTCGTTGGGATTACGACCACATAACTGGCGCCGCGGGTTTCCGTCCGCAAAACAATTCCAGTTTTGCCAATACTGCGGTTAAGACCGGGGAGAACAGCAGCGGCAGTTACATCTACAACGGCTATCACCGTTCAGGAGGAGGCGGAGAGCTGACATTCAAAGGGCAGGGTACAGCAGTAAGCAACAGCCGCTTGAAGAACTGGCTCACCGATACCAACGTGTATATCCATCCTGGATACCTCAAGCTGGGTACTGCAAGCGCCAGGGGCTGGATACTTACCCCTGAATTCACCGTTCCGGAAGGGAAGGCCGCAATAGTTGATGTAAGCGTCACTGCGGCACGTATCAATACCAGCGCGGACAGCGACTGGTGTCTGGTGGTTCTTACTCCCGAACTTGCCAAAGCCAACCCTGATGCCCATACGGCAGATTTCGACTGGCCGGACGTTGACAATCCCGAACTCTATCAGGTATTGACCTTCAGCAATGTGGATTCCTGGGAAACCAAAAGCGTTTCCGGCCTTGTTTTGAGAAGCGGAGACCGCATTGCTTTCGGCGGAAGAAAAGGCGCCTCGGCATCCAAAGGCCGCGTCAATATAAGCGATATTTCCGTCACAGTTACCTCAATTATTGAATCCAGTGAACAGGAAGTCAACCAGGTCGATGGCCACGTGCGCTATTCCAACGGTGCTCCGGCCGCCGGAGTCAGTGTGTCCAACGGCTTCGATGTGGCCGTAACGGACTCCCAGGGGTATTATACCCTGCCGGACAACAGCGACGTGCGGTATTTCTACATCTCCCTGCCTTCGGATGCCGTCGTTTCCAGGAATGCCTACGGTTGCCCCGACTTCTACCAGCGCAAGATTAAAGGATGTCCGACCTACGACTTCACTCTGGAGCAGCAGGCCGTCGAAAACAAGTTCCTTCTCTTCGCGCTTGCCGACCCTCAGGCGAGCGATTCCAAGCGCGGCAACCAGAAAGTACTGGATGTGGACCGCTTCATCTCCGAGTCGGTTCCCGCAGTCAACAGCCGCATTGCTGCTTCTTCCCTTCCCAGCTACGTGGTTACGCTGGGGGACATCATTTTTTCTTCGGGCAGCAGGAACACTACCGCCGCGCTGGGCATCATGCGCGACCATTGCGCCAAGATCAGCCGCCCCGTATTCCAGACTATCGGCAATCACGACTACACCTATTTCTACAGCGGTTCCGGCCAGGAACTCAAGACCGATGCTACCAGCAGCACGCTCTTCCTCAAGGCGCAGCGCTCCTTCGAAGACTGCTTCGGCCCCATAAACTACTCGTTCAACCGGGGAAACGTGCACGTGGTGTGCATGCGGAACATAATATGGGATAGCAACACCGACGCGTCTGCATATCACGGTGGATTTGCAGACGAACAGTACGCCTGGCTGGCGGCCGATCTCGCGAACGTCTCCTCCGACAAGACTGTCATCCTGTGCGTGCACATCCCCGTGGCTGACTGTATAGGCAACGAGAACGTATCCAAGGTGCTGTCGCTCCTGGAAGGATTCTCCCGCGCCGAGATTTTCTCCGGCCACACTCACTATATGCAGAAGCATCCCGATGTCGGCGGAAAAGGCATCTACGAGCACGTCCACACATCTGTCTGCGGTGCCTGGTGGTGGTCCAGCCTGGCGTCCGACGGCTGTCCCAACGGCTATACCGTTTACGAATTCTCCGGCGGCGACATTACGGACTCCTATTTCATTGGCGTCAACGACGGCATGAACGCCAGGGAGTACCAGATGCGTATCTATCGCGGCGATCTGAAGTATGGCGGCAAGTACATCTACTTCCAGAGACCGGATACCTACGCTGACTTGTTCATCAACGTATTCAACTCGGATCCGTCATGGACCGTACAAGTATATGAAAACGATGTGCTTTCCGGTACGGCCGAACTGATGCCCGAAGTTACTGAATACCGCAGCGACGCAATGTACTCCACCGTGACCGTAGGCGCGCAGACCTCGGAGGACTGGTGGTCGGCAGGCTGGCACACCGGAGTCCTGGGTCTCGGCTTCAAGAACAACAAGCTGAACCCTTACAGTTGGTTCATGGATACCTGCTTCCATATGTACAAGTACACGCTGAAAGATCCTTCCGCATCGGTAAAAGTAGTAGCTACAGACACTTATGGAAACAGCTACACCTGCACCGACATTATTACCCAGGATAACTTGTATCCGGACTACCTGATCGGAAATATATAAAAACCAGATATGTATATGAAAAGATTGATTGTTTCTATTTTGCTGATGCTCACGGGCGCTGCCGGTGCCTATGCGCAGTATGTCATCTCCGCAGAAGACCGGGCAAGGGCCGCTTCAATTGTGGAAAAAATGACGCTCCAAGAGAAATGTGCACTCATTACAGGCCAGGATGACGGTTTCCACACCGCTGCCGTCCAGCACCTTGGCATTCCTTCGGTAAGGATGGCCGACGGCCCCCAGGGAGTCCGCAACAAGACCACCAGCACCTATTACCCCTGCGGCATAAGCCTGGCGGCTTCTTTCAACCGCGATGTAGCCCATGGAGTTGGTACCGGTATTGGCTGGGACGCATCTGCGCGCGGGGTGCGCATCATGTTATGCCCTGGCGTAAATATCTATCGTTCACCTCTTTGCGGCCGCAACTTCGAGTACTACGGCGAGGACCCGTACCTCGCAAGCGAAACGGCTCTGCAATACATAAACGGCATTCAGGAACAGAGAGTTATAGCGACCATAAAGCATTTCGCTCTCAACAACCAGGAATACGACCGTCATTGGACCGCTTCCTATGCCGATGAGCGGACTATGAATGAAATCTATTTCCCCACTTTCCGCAAGGCCGTAGAACAAGGGCATGTAGGAGCAGTCATGACCAGCTACAACCCAGTGAACGGGGAGCATGCCGCCGAGAACGCCCGCCTCATAGGCAATCTGCGCTGCTGGGGTCACGAAGGAATAGTGATGTCGGACTGGACTTCGACCTACACCACTTTAGGTTGCCTTACCGGCGGCCTGGACCTGGAGATGCCAAAGGGCTACGTGCTCAATTTCGAAGCCGTCAACGACCTGGTGGCCAACGGGCAGGTGGATGAGTCTGTCATCGATGACAAATGTGTCCATATCCTGTCGGCTTTCATCGCCTTCGGTCTCCTGGAGAAGCCTATGCTCGATTCTTCTATTCCGGAAAACAACCCGCCCTCGCGGGAGAAAGCTTATGCGGCTGCCCTGGAAGGCCCGGTGCTGCTGAAGAACGACGGCATCCTGCCGGTAAAGGCCTCCAAGAAAAACCGTATCGTGGTGCTGGGCCCCAATGCCGATATTATCCCCTATGGCGGCGGTTCCGGCAAGATGCACCCCATAGTGGGCACCACAACTACTCTGTATCAAGGACTTGCCGGGCTTGGAAACAAGTATTCCACTACCCTTATGGACTGGCAGAACATAGATGAGGCAGTGCTGGCAAAAGCGAGCCTGGTAGTATTGGGAGTCGGCTTTAACTTCGACACCGAAGGCGAAGGTTTCGACCGCACTTACAGCTTGCCCGCAGGCCAGAATGAACTTATCGCCCGCGTGGCCTCCATCAATCCCAACGTACTGGTGGTAGCCAACAGCGGCGGCGAATTCGATATTACGCCCTGGATAGGAAAGGTAAAAGGCCTTCTGATGGCTTGGTATGGCGGACAGGAAAGCGGAAAGGCGATTGCGGCCATTATTACAGGTGCCGCTTCACCTTCCGGACGTCTGCCTTTTACTTTCTGGGGTTCGGAAGAGGCCAATCCAGCGGCAAAATACTACCATGCTTCCGTTCCTGATGTGAAAAAGCAGAAGAAAAACAGGGATCCTCTCCCCCATTCTTTCTACAAAGAAGGCATTTTTGTGGGCTACCGCGGCGTTGAAAAATTCGGCTGCCAGCCTATGTTCCCCTTCGGATTCGGCTTGAGCTACAGCAGCTTCGACTACGCCGGCGGAGCCGTGGAGATGGTTCCGGAAGGTGTCAAAGTGTGCTTCTCCGTGAAGAACAACGGTGCCGTGCCGGCATCCGTGGTGCCTCAGGTTTACGTGGAGCCTGTGAATCCTTGTGTCCCGCGCCCGCACCATGAGCTCAAGGGATACGACAAAGTAAAGCTTGGCAAGGGGGAGTCTGCAGATATATGTATTATTCTCCCTTCCGATGCCTTCTGCCGCTATGATGCCACCGTTCATAAGTGGGTGAAAGACAGTGGTGAATACAATATTCTCGTAGGCGATTCGTCTTCGGACATACGCCTTAGCATGAAAGTAATGTTATAATCGCAAATCAAACAACACTACCAATATGAAGAGACTCAACTCATACATTCCGCCGGAGTGCGACAATGATTTGTATAATGCTGCATCGCTGCTGTGTGCGAGTGCAGATCTGGAATCATTAGTGGAAGATACAGACACTATTGACTGGGTTTAAAAAGTATTGCCTTATGAAAAAGATTTTATTCCTTTCCTTCGCAGTACTCGGTATCCTCTCGGCTGCTTCCTGCAAGCAGGAAATCGCTGGTCCTGACGGTATCCGTACAGTTATCAGCGCCAGCCTTCCTTCAAGTAAAACCGCCCTTGGCGACAAGGAGGGTACATCATGGCCCAACTATTGGAAAGCCGGCGACCAAATCAGCGTTAACGGCATAGTGTCCGATGCCCTCGGAAATGATGCGGACGGAACTACTTCCGCAGAGTTTGCTTTTAGCGGCGCCGTAGCGGTTCCGTACAACGCCGCTTATCCGGCTGCTGCCGTTTCCGACTATGGCAGCGGCAGTGCAAATCTCTGCTTGCCCGCAGTGCAGGACTACACGGATGGTTCCTACGACTCTGCTGCGTTCTTGATGGTCGGCACGAGCACCAACGAATATTCTGTGAACCTGTCTCCTTGCGTGAGCGTTTTCCACCTGAGCCTTACCGGCAGTGCATCCATAAGCAAAGTCAAGCTGACTGGTGCCGCCGATGCCGCCCTGAGCGGAACGTTCTCCACCGACTTCAGCTCCATCACTCCCGGAGAAGTCTCCAATGTGGTAGAATTGAATGCTTCGTCTCCGGTGGCGCTTCCCGCAGAATTCTTCATCTGCGTACCTGCAGGCCTGAGCGGTGAGCTCACAGTGGAGGTGCGGGACTCCGACGGCGGCGTCATGGTCAAGCATGCCAATATCAAAGAACCCCTTGCCGCCGGCACGCTTTATTCTCCTCCTGCACTCGAGTACGCAGCGGACGTTTCCGGCAGCTTCGAAATCACCGCGGAGAATATCACCAGCTCCACTGCGGTAATATGCTGGGACAACCCCGAGCCTGCATACATTATATCTGTGTATTCCGATGCGGCCTGCACGGCTCTCGAAGACAGCTATGAGGTGAGTGCCGGCAATGCCTGCTGGGGCGGAGCGGCTCCCCGCTTCTGTATCAGCGGACTCGATTCCGAAACCACTTACTATGTACAGGTAACAAGCGACAGTGGTTCCAGCAATATCCTTCCCGTCACTACGGCCGGGTTCGATATAGTGGAAGTGTCTTCCGCCCCCGCTGCTATAGGGGACGTAATCCTTGCGGAAGACTTCAGCGAGCTTCGCTGGGATTGCGATATGATAGGCGCCGGTGCCGGCTGGTTCCCTACAGCCGAGGCACAGTCATCGTTCTCGATGATTGTCCCGGCCTCTTTCCAGGCGGCGACAACTTCCAACGAAAAGGTGCTTTCCAGCCAGTCCGCCGCACTGGAAAACAGCCGTCTGGCTCATTGGGCCCAGGGCGCAAATGTCAACATCTACATCCATCCCGGATATCTTAAGCTTGTGGGCAGCAGCAAGGTTACCCACCTCGTAACCCCGGCTCTGGACAATATCCCCGACGGCCAGCTTGCTACCGTTGAGGTGGAACTGACCGCCAGTGCATACTACAGCGCCTCCAGCGCTTCGTTCAGCACCCTGGACGCCATCGTTGCCGTACAGGCTCCTGGTGAGTTTGCAGAGCTGAAAGACAACGGTAAGAATACCCTTGACCTGGAGCGCAATACAGCTCCCATAGCCCTTAAAGAGGCCACGGAATGGAACACCTACAAAGTAACCCTTTCCGGTGTAGCCAAGGGCGCACGCCTTGCCTTCGGTGCCGAGAAGTCCGTCACCGGCAACAATGCCCGAATGAACATCAGCGACATCAAGGTTACCATAAAGGCCCTCGAAGAGGATCTTTCCCTCATACTGATAGACAGTGAAGCCAAGTTCCAGCAGTTCGTAAGCGCTGTGGCAAGCGGCAACAAGACTCTTGACGCCCGGGTTACCGTGAGCGGAAGCACTCTCAGCCTGTCTTCCTCCACTGTTAATTCCTTCGCTCCGATAGAGGACTATGCAGGTACTTTCGACGGCAACGGAAAGACCATCAGCGGTCTCACGAAGCCTATGTTCGATACGCTTAAGGGTACCGTGAGCAACCTCACCCTGAATTCCAACATCAACGCCACCGATGCCGGCGATGTGAACTGGGGTATCTTCGCAAAGGTGCTTATGTCCGACGGCGCTGTCGCCAGCCTGGATAATTGTACCGCCAGCGGTTCCATTACCTTCGCTCCCGCTTCAGCCCTGTCTTCCGACAGCCAGATTGGCGGCCTTGTGGGCAACAACAAGGGTGGTTCCATAGCTTCCTGCGTCAACAATGCCAACGTAACGCTGGCTTCCAACGGCGAGACCAACGCCAGCCAGGCGTCCGTAGCCGGTATAGTCGGGCGTACCCAGAAGAGCGACGCCGGTCAAGGCTCCATCGTCAACTGTGCCAATAATGGTACCGTGGCCTGCAACGCTGCGCTCAGCGAGAATGCCTACATCGGCGGTGTAGTCGGTTATCAGGTAGAGAAGAAAGAGTTCATAAACGGATGCGTCAACAACGGACTCGTGAAAGCCGGCTCCACCTTCTCCACTTCCAAGGCCCTCCACCTCGGCGGCGTCATAGGCCTGGGCAAGGGACTCATAGAATCCTGCACCAACCTCAGCCAGGGCACCGTTACTTCCGAGGAAGGCAGTTCCACCGGCACCTATCTCTGTCAGGGCGGTGTGGTAGGACGTATGAACCGCGACGCTGCGGATATCCCTTATACAGGCCTCTCCAATGAAGGAACAGTCAACGTAGCCGCAGTGGGAGGCAGCGAGTACAGATTGATCGGCGGTGTAGTCGGCCGTTGCGACGAAGGAGCTGTCATTACCGAATTCACCAACAGCGGCAACATTAACTACAGCGCCGAGTCTCCCGAGCAGGTATTCATCGGCGGTATAGTCGCCAGCAATACGGTCGATGGTATTACTCTGGACAACTGCCATTCCACCGGCGGCACCTTAAGCTGCACCGGAGCTGTTGCTCAAGGAAATTACTATGTGGGCGGTATCGTAGGTTATTCCAAGACTGCCATTACCAACTGCACCAATGCAATGACCGTGGAACTTGGCGGTGAGTTCGAGCGTACGAACAACAATTTCAACGCTGTAGGAGGTATCGTAGGCTCCATGTCCCAGAATGCACCTATATCCGACTGCCTTAATACCGGCAACGTTATCTACAGCCAGCAGATATCCGGCAGTTATGGATATTCCTACTTGGGCGGTGTTGCCGGCCGTGCTATGGGTGATGTCATCGATTCCAGTAACGGCGGTACGGTTTCGTTTACCGGCAAGAATGACGCCCAGAATTTCTATGCCGGAGGTCTGGTAGGTGACTCTGCCAATGACGAAGCGGTGACGATTTCCGGCAAATACAGCTCCGCCCCGGCTACCAACTACGGCAGCGTCGTTATAAATACTACGGCACAGTCCAAGAAGTACGTGTATGTGGGCGGTGTCGCCGGCCGTCTGCGCTGCGGTCTTGAAAGCACTTCCAACGGCGGTCCTGTCAACGTGATCAGCCTTACCAGCACCGACCTCTTCGTCGGCGGCCTCGTCGGCACTAACTCACGGGCTATCAGCGGTAATGACAACCTTGCCGACGGAGACATCAATATTTCCGGCTACACCTGTAAGGAATACTTGTATGCCGGCGGCATATCAGGTCTAGGCGCTGCAGCTGTTTCGGGCGACAATGGAGGTGACGTCGTTGTATCTTCCGGATGCACCGCGGCCAAGACAATCTTCGTCGGCGGTGTAGTCGGTCGCGGCCAAGGTCCCATTTCTTCCTCTTCCAACAGCGGACTCATATCCAACGGCTGCCCGGTGGCAGGGAAAGACAGCTATATCCAGGTCGGAGGAATCGTGGGATACAACAACGAGAATGCTCCGGTAAGCGATTGCCACAATAGCGGAGAGGTCGTGAATACTGCCGATTGTACATCCGGATACCTTTATGTAGGTGGCGTTACCTCAGAAAGCGATGCCGACATTACGGGAAGCTCCAACAGCGGTGCCGTTTCCAACGGCGGTGCATCCGGTAACGGCCGTCCCGTCTGCGTCGGCGGCCTGGCCGGAGTAATCGGCGGCGTAAACGTATCATCTTGTTTCAATACCGGAGCGGTATCCAATACCGGAACCGGAACCAATACAGAAGCAGGTGTATCTATAGCTGGTCTGGTGGGACGCATAGGCGGAACTGCTACCCTGACCGGCACTGATTCGGAGTACAACTACAATGCAGGTCCTGTTTCCGATACTTCAGAATCCCTGCGTGTCGCTATAGGCGGTATAGCCGGTTGCAACAAGGGCGGCGGTACGGATATGGCCTACGCAAAGAACCTTCCCGAAGGTGTACTTACGTACTCAGGCAACACCCGTTACAACAGTTATATCGGCGGTATTCTGGGCCTGGGAGACGCCGAAGTCACTATGGACTATGCTTCCAATGCGGCAGATATAGCAATCCGCTCTATCACAGTGTCCCATCAGGTATGGATTGGAGGCGTGATAGGCGGTTTCAATGCAAGCAACGACGCCGTCAAGAGCGCACATATGGAATTTACCGGCTTGTCTAATTCCGGCGCTATCGATTGTCCAAACGATACCAATGGAGCCAATATGGCGGCAGAGTCCGATAAGGTTACAGCATACAGTTATATAGGCGGCATCTCTGGTGTAGGTGACTGCGGATCCAAAGAATTCCTTTCCTGTACCAACTCCGGTCGAATTGGCGTGTACAATCAGTTGAAGGTGCGGTTGGGCGGTATTGTGGGCTACACGACCAGCAACCCGGACGGCTGTGTCAATACCGGTCCTATAAACTACTGCCGTTGGAATCCTCAGAAGAATGGAGGCAACGGTTGTGTTGGCGGAATCATAGGATATACAGGCATTTCTACATTGTCAAATCTTACCAACGATGCTACAGTCCGTTCCACCGGCTCTTCACCTAACTGCTACACAGGCGGTATTGTGGGCCAGGTCGGAAGCGAGTGTAATGCCTTCAATAATTGCAATGTGGGTACAAGTACAGGTTCCCAGAAGTCCATTTCCGGAGCAGGGGAGGATGCATTCGGCTCAACCGCTGCAGGTCTGTTCTGCTCTGTAAGTGCAGCCCGGGCCTGGGATTTCACAGGGTGTAAGATAAAGAACGGCACCAAGTGCCAGAAGATTGAGGTTACTGAAGCCAATCTCAACGATGCTGTCATAGGCCGCAATCATCCTTCTAACATTACTAACCCTCCGATATTTGTCGAGAGCTTCTAAGTCTTTAATTGTTTCTAAATACTTTTTTGCTTCATGAAGAAAAAAGCAGTTGACGCCACCGTTTTCCGGGAATACAGGACCCCGGAGATTGAACTGGCTGTAATGTCCGCTTGGGCTACCCTATGCGAGGCTTCCGGAAACCTTCCGCAAGTGCAAGAAGAAGATCCTGGATTTAGCGAATGGGGGTTCTAGCTATGAAAAAGTTCTTTGTACTCGCGGCTGCAGCCGCCCTCACGCTGCTTTCCTGCAACGTTGAACAGGGAGTTGACACCCCGGTCGTTCCCTCCGGCAAGACCGTAGTCTTCTCTGCGGAACTAATCCAGACCCGTACCGCCCTCGGCGACAAGAACGGTTCCGCCTATCCCGTGTTGTGGAGCGCAGGAGACATAGTTTCCGTAAACGGAATCGCATCCGCCCCCATAGACAATTCTTTCGCCGGCACGGACAGGGCTGAATTCACCGTCGAAGGTGTATCTGCTCCTTATTGTGCAGCCGTTCCCGCCGGGGCGGTCGTTTCCTTCGGCTCCGGCAGTGCTGCCGTTACCATTCCCGCCGAACAGGCCTGGGTGTCCGACAGTTATGACCCTGCAGCTTATCTGCTGCTCGGCAAGTCCGACAGCGAGAGCATCACTTTCAATTCGGCGGTTTCGCTGTTCAAAATCACTCCTGAAGGCTCCGCGAAGATCAAGTCGGTGAAACTCCAGTCCAATGACTCCGACATTAAGCTGACCGGCGACTTCGACACCGATTTCCTGACGCTCGCAGCTCAGTCCACGGCTCAGAACTATGTGAAGGTCACAGCCGCGGAACCTGTGTCCGGAGGCTCTCCTTTCATCCTCGCATTCGCGCCGGCGGACTTCTCCGCCGATGGCTTTACCATCGTGATAGAGGATGAGAACGGCGGCACCATGACCCGCACCGCCAAGCCCGGCAAGGCTTACGAGGCAGGCAAGATATACAGTGCATCCATTGAATACGTCCCGGATGCCTCCGCCGGCATGACAATCACCGCCGATGGCATCACCAGCTCCACTGCAATCATCTGCTGGAACGAATCTCCTGACGCCGCATACACCATCAGCGTGTATTCCGACGCCGGTTGCAGCAGCCTGCTCGACAGCTATGCCGTAGCTGCCGGAAACACCTGCTGGGGCGGAGCGGCACCAAGGTTCTGCATCAGCGGACTTGCCCCGGGCACGACTTATTACGTGAAAGTTGTCGATCCCGACAGCGCCAAGGAGAGCAATGTGCTTCCTGTCACCACCGAGGCCTTCGACATCGTGGAGGTTTCTTCGATGGAAGCTGCAGTGGGCGACGTGATCCTTGCCGAAGACTTCGGCGAACTCCGCTGGGACAGTGAACTGATTAACGGCGGTGTTGGCTATTTCCCTACTTCGCAGGATTCTTTCTCCATTTCTGAGGCCGGTCAATTCCTGCCGATTGATACAAATTCCGAGAAGGTGCTTGGCGGACAGGCCGCAGCGCTCGCCTCAAGCCGTCTTGCTCACTGGGCCCAGGGGGCAAACAACAATTTGTATATCCACCCTGGATATATCAAGATCGTTGGCAGCAAGAAAGTTACGCATATCGTGACTCCTGCCCTCAACAGCATCCCCGACGGCAAAGTTGCAACTCTTGAGATTGAAGTGACCGCGAGTGCATATTTCAGCGGCTCCAGCAATTCCTTCTGCACTACCGACGCCGTCGTAGCCGTACAGACCGGTGCGCTGAATGAACTGGTAGATGAGACCAAGACAAACACCCTTGACTTCACGAACAAATATGACATCTCGCTGGACGAGGCAACAGCCTGGAAGACCTATACGGCCACACTCACCGGTGTTGTGAAGGGCAACCGCATTGCGTTCGGCGCCGATGATGACATCTCCGGCAACGATGCCCGTATGAACATCAGCGACATCAAGATCAAGATAACCGACCTCAAGGATGCCGGCAGCACTCTTACCGCCAGCCTGAAGAACGTCTCTTCCAGCACCGCCTCGTTCACCTGGACCCACGACGGTGCAGATGCCGCATTCGATGTGTCCAGGCCTTATACCGCTGCCATTTACCGGAATTCCGCCTGCACCGACCTTGTGATATCCCATTCTTTCGATGCTGACGCATCCTGCTGGGACAACAAGAGTCCGTGCTTCTCATTCGGCGGACTCGCACCTTCCACCACTTACTGGTTCGTGGCTACCGATACACAGAACAACGTGGCTGCCGATGCCGTCGAGTTTACGACCGAGGCCTTCACGCCTGTGGATGCAACCACGGTGACCAACGCCGCAGTGGGTGATGTAATCCTCGCCGAAGACTTCTCCGAGATTGGCTGGGGGCCGGATGAATTTGCCGTAGCGGCAGGTTTCGTTCCTTCTCCTAAAAATCTGGCAGTTCCGTCCGGCGTAAGCCCTGCCGGTATTTTTACCGAGTACAACAACACCGGCAACAGAATCTTCGGCAGCGGTGTGGACCTTGGCGACAGCCGCCTCTCCCGCGGCTGGGGCTTCTTCGGCAACAGCGCCGTGTATCTGAGGAACGCCTATTTGCGTATCACTACCACGTCGAGCGGCGCCCGTACACACCTTGTAACTCCTGCCCTTTCCGGCATTCCGTCGGGCAAACTGGCAACAATCGAGGTAACTGTAACCGCCACGA
>JAFWPT010000077.1 GCA_017509375.1 Bacteroidales bacterium
CAGATACAATACATCAAAGGTTTTATCTCCGAGGCAGCAGCCGCCTTGTACGGAAGCAACTTCAAAGACCCCGCAGCAGGCTATGCCAAGTATATCGATGTGGATTCTTTCGTGGACTATTGGCTGGTGTTTGAAGTTATGTGCAATCACGAACTGGGGAATCCGGGAAGCGTCTATATGCATAAAGACCGCGGAGGCAAGCTGGTCGCAGGCCCCTGCTGGGACTTCGACTGGGGCATCCTGTCCTTCTTCACTTCAAGAGGGGATAAGGAACTCGTAAACCGGCATGCTATCTGGTATGAAAGGCTGTTCCAGGATCCGGAATTCGCTTCCAAGGTACAGCAGCGCTTCCGGCAGCTCTTGCCGCAACTGAATACTATCCCCGCCTATATGGACGAGTGCGAAGCTTTACTCTCCAGAAGCGCCAAACTGAATTTCAGTATGTGGAATCCTGCCGAAGACATGTCCATGAACAACGGCAACATCATCAACGGCGACGAGTACATGGACTTCCACAGCGCCGTACAAAGGCTTAAAGACAATTATCTCAAGCACTTGAGGGTAATCGATAACAAATTGGCGGCAAACTAGGGGCCTCGGTCACTCCGGACTGTATCCGCTTTCTCAGCCGGGATAGTTGATGTCCATTTTGAACTGCTCTACGGGAAGCACTGTTTCCCTGTGGTTCTCACGCACTATTTCCCACATCCTCTCCACTATCTCCGGATGTTCCGCCGACAGGTCGGTGGTCTCGCGCGGGTCTTCCGCCAAATTATAGAGCTCCATCTCGTTGTTGCCCTTCCGGACCTTCATTAGCAGGCCTTTCCACTCTCCTATGCGAACGGCTACCCATCCTTTCGCACCCGGGAATTCCCAGTAGAGGTACTCGTGCTCTTTCTGGGCCTTGTCTTGTCCGCATATAGTGGGAACGAAGGAGATGCCGTCGTTGGCTGGAGCTTCAGTGCCTGCCAGCTCTGCAAAAGTGGGCATGAGGTCTGCGAAATAGGCCAGGTGCGCCGTCTTGCGTGCCTTCAGCCTGTCTCCCCAGGCCAGGATGAAAGGCATACGGATACCGCCCTCGTGCAGGGAACTCTTGCCCCAGCCGGCAGCGCAGCTGAATGGTCCGCCGCTTTGGAAGTATTCCATGGGGGAGTTTCCGTTGTGGGCAGGACCGTTGTCGGAGGTGACTATGAAGATGGTGTTGTCCCATATCCCGAGTTCCTTCAGCTTGGCAACCAGCTTGCCGACCTGGGTATCGATGTGGGTGACCATCGCGGCATAGGAGGCGTGGGGATAGCGTACCGGCAGGTACATTCCGCCGTCGGGCCGCGGTTCTTCGTCTCCCAGTTTATTCACGTAATACATAATTTCGTCCTTCGGCGCCTGTACGGCACTGTGCGGCACGGTGGTAGTCCACATGACGAAGAACGGACTTCCGGCGTTGTCCGCTATAAACCGCTCAAGCTTGTCGTACATCAAGTCGCAGCTGTAATATTTGCCGCCGTAGCGGTCGTAGCTGGCCGGATCCATGGGATCGAGGCCCTCCGGGAGAGGCTCGCCCTGCATCACGGTCTCATTGCCGGTGGCAATCTTGCGGTCGTTCTCCCATAAGTGCGTCGGGTAGTAACTGTGGGCGAGAGCCTGGCAGTTGAAGCCGTAAAAGTAGTCGAAGCCCATCTTGTTGGGCGTGGAGTCGCTGGAAGGGAATCCGAGGCCCCATTTGCCCACCATCGCGGTCTTGTATCCGGCTTTCTGCATCATCGTGCCAATAGTCTCGGTGCCGGCAAGCATTGGGTACTGGCCTTCGTCGGTATCGTCCAGGAACAAGTCGTTCCAGCCTCTTTCGGAATGCTGGCCATGTTCCTGGTTGCCGCGTATCTGGCTGTGTCCCATATGCTGGCCGGTTACGATGCAGCAGCGGGACGGAGCTGAGAGCGGCGCGGCGGTATACATATCGGTAAACAGGATTCCGCGGGATGCGAGAGCGTCGATATTGGGGGTTTCTATCATCGTCTGCCCGTAACAGCCCAGGTCCCCGTAGCCGAGGTCGTCGAACATCAGGTAAATGATATTGGGCTTTTCCGGAGTCTTATTCGTGCCGGTGCAAGCGCAGGCAGCGGCGGCAGCGGCCGCAAGAATCAGTTTTTGGTTTTTCATAACAAGCAATTATAGCCAATATTTGGAGATTCTGCAAAATAATGGTTATTTTTGCTTCAACAAACTTACTGAAAATGGCTTTCATCGACTGGTTGATTGTAGCTGTCTTTTTGGGTGCCCTGGTCACCATAGGCTACCTTTTTTCGCACAAAAACAAGAACATAGAAGATTACTTCGTGGCCGGACGCTCCATGCCCGGCTGGCTGGTGGCTATAGCCGCCACCGGAACCACCATCAGCGCCGGTACTTTCGTGGGTTCTCCCGAGCTTGGTTTCAACACCAATCTTACATACGTGCTGAACCTGCTTGGGTCCATAGTGGGAGGTTGTCTTGTCGCTGCGCTCATCCTGCCCAAGCTGTACAATGCCAAGACTATCACCATCTACGGCTTCATCGGGGACCGTTTCGGCAACAGTTCCAAGCAGGCTAACTCCGTGATGTTCCTCATCGGCCAGCTGCTTACCAGCGGCAGCCGCCTGTTCATCGCCGCCATTGCCATCAGCGTCATCGCGTTCGGCAGCATACAGTTCCAGTTTATGGTGTGGAGCATCATAATCCTCGGCCTGGTTTCCACTTTCTATACTATGATGGGAGGCATCAAGGGCTTGCTCTACATAGACACGTTCCAGACCCTGCTGATGATTTTCACCGGGGTAGTGGGTCTGGTGATAATAGCCTGCGACTTGAATGGCCTCAGCTTGAGGGAAGTATGGCAGACGCTTACCGCCGACGGCATGGTGAAGGCACCGGCCGCATCTGGAGTGGCCCCGGGAATGGCTGCGGACGGCACCCTGAACGGCTGGGTCTCGGGAAGCAAGGTGCAGATGTTCGACCCCAGCGTGGACTTCTCCAAGCCTTACACCATACTTGGCGGCCTGATCGGAGTGGCCTTCTTCAAAATCGCACAATATACTACAGACCAGGAGTTTGTGCAGCGCCAGCTGGCCTGCAGGGATGTGCGCAAGGCGGGCCGTTCACTAGTGGCCTCCCAGCTTATCGCCCTGCCGGTAGTACTGATTTTCCTGTGCATCGGCCTCCTGCTCTATGTGAAGTACATCCACGACCCTGCTTGTGACGGAGCCCTGAGCACCGCCTTCTTCAGCGACGCCCGCGACATCTTCCCCCAGTACATCAAGAACCACATTCCCGTGGGCGTACGCGGCCTGATGATTACCGGCCTGCTGGCGGCCGCACTGTCAAGCTTCAACTCCGCCATCAATTCCATGGCCTCCAGTTTCGTGGCCGACCTCTACCTGCCCCTGCGCGCAAAGCGGGGTAAAGCCGTAAAGAGCGACAAGGACCAGATTTCTTCTTCCCGCTGGATGGTAGGCCTGATGGGCATGATGCTGACCGGCTTTGCAATAGTGACTTGTGTGATGCAGCAAAGCAGCGGCCTGAACCTGGTGGACTTCGCCACAGGCATCATGTGCTTTGCCTATGCGGGTATGATAGGCGTTTTCCTGACTGCAATCTTTACCAAGCGCGGCAACAGCCGCAGCGTCATCGCCGCCTTGATAGTGGGCGCCCTGATTATCATCCCTTTGATGTTCCAGAAAGAATTTTTCGGACATAATTACATTGCCTGGACCTGGTGGTGTCCCATCGGTGGCATTATTTCTACCCTTGTTTGTATGCTCGGAAAGCCCAAGAAAGCATTATGAAACGTTTCCTTTTGATTCTGGCCTCGTGCCTGTGCGGCTCCGCCGTTTTCGCCGGCAATATCAGCGGGCGGGTAACATGTGGCACCGCTCCCGTGAAGGGCGTGCCCGTATCCGACGGAGTATCCATAGTCCTTACTGATTCAAACGGCAGATATTCAATCGATTCCGACAAGTCCGACGGGACGGTTTTCATAGTTACTCCCGCCGGCTATATCGCCCGCAGCATAGACGGGCTCCGTCCGGGTTTCTGGCAGCCCCTGCACCTTCCGGCAGAACAGGAAGAGATACACGATTTCGTGTTGGAAAAGCAGATTCAGCGCCGCTACACCATAGTTCTGCTGGCCGACATGCATCTTACCAACGATCCCGCCCGCGATGATATCCAGCGTTTCAAGGCGGAGGTGATGCCGGTGGTGCGCCGTGAGACCGCAGCTTCGCAGCATCCTATCTACACCGTGAACCTGGGCGATACCACCCACGATATCTATTGGGGCGAGTTTCAGTTCAACGAGTCCGACGGCCTGCGCCTGCTGCAGGACCTCTGCTATCCTACGCCTATGTACACAGTGATGGGCAACCACGACCACGACCCTTCGATAGTGGGCGAAGATGTGGACCGTCGTGCAGGCTGGCGGGAGAGGGATTGCTGGGGACCCGGCCAGTTTTCCGTGAACATAGGCGACGACCACTGGATATTTCTGGATAACATTTATTACGTAAACGTAGAAGGAAAGGGCAAGAAGGCCCCGGGCGTAAAAGGTGACCGCAGCTATAAGAGCATACTTACCGAAGCCCAGTTTGCCTGGCTTCAAAAGGACCTTGACCTGGTGGACGAAGACGCCCGTATCTTCATATGCACGCATGCCCCGGTGCTGTATTCGGGCCGGGAATCCGGCCTGTTGATGCCGCGCGCCCAGGTGGAACGGCTGCATGCGCTCGTGGAGCCTTTCAAGGAGGGGGCCACGGTGTTTTCCGGGCATACGCACCGTAACGACATCTGCGACCATGCCGATTTCCCCAAACTGCACCAGCGTACGCTGCCGGCTACTTCCGGGATAATGTGGACCACTCCCCAGGGCTGGCCGCTATACAGCAGCGACGGCGCCGATGCCGGTATATGGATTGCCGAGTTTGAATCCGGAAAGGAACCTCATTACAGGCTGGAAACCTATGCTTACGGTGAAAAATACTACCGTTTCTACGACCTGAATTCCGTGGGAGAAGCATACCGTGCCAGCGAGGGCGTAAAGAAACAACAGGAATTGTATTCCGACACCCGTCTGGACTACGGCAAGAAGAAATGGCGTAACTATGTGATGCTCAACTACTGGGGCTGGGAGCCCGGAGACCGCGTGGAGATGATTGAAAAGAACAAGAAACTGAAGGTCCAGCAGACTCAGTACGAAGATCCCACCAAGAACTTTGCCTACGAACTGCCCCGTTTGATGAATCCGTACAAACACAGCCGCAAGAGTTCAAAGGATGTTACCTACCACATGTTCGTGGCCAAGACATCCTCTCCCAAGACTCCTGTACAGATAAAAATTTACGCCGCCGACGGCAGCGTAAAATTTGAACAGACCTTCCAGCGGCCCTGCCCTTTCGAGCCGGACAAGCGCTGAGCGGAACCGCCCTTGCAACAGGGCGGAACCGCAGCTTTAATGACTACTTCTTGATGTTCGGCAGCTCCAGACCGTAGTTCTTCCTGCGGTCTTCGCTCTTCAGCAGCAGGCTGAAGATGAAAGCCAGCACGCCGAAGCTGGAGAACACTATCATAGGTATGGTGTAGCCTCCGGTGCTCTGTCTCAGGGACCCTATGAGCATGGGAACCAGGCAGAGGCCGATGTTCTGTACCCAGAAGATGAGGCAGTAAGCGCTGCCGAGAATCTTTTCATCGATAATCTTGGGAACTGAAGGCCACAGGGCTGCCGGTACAAGAGAGAAACTTACTCCAAGCACCACGATGAGCACCACTGCAAACCATTTCTGGGGGAACAGTGGAAGCAGGAACGCGAAGCTCAGGTGGCAGGCGATCATGATTACCGAACCCAGCATCAGCATGCTGGCTCCTTTGCCAATACGGTCCAGGAAACCTCCCAGTATAGGGGTAAGCACCATTGCAAGGATGGGGAAGCAACTGAACAGCCGTGCTGCGGTGGCGGCATCTATTCCGAGAGTCTCTTCGAGGAAGTTGGGAGCATATCTCTGGAACGGGAAGATGGCGCTGTAGTAGAGCACGCAGAGCAATGCGACAATCCAGAACATCTTGCTCTTGAATATGGCGCCGAGGTCGCTCAGGTGGAATTCGTCTTCGGGAGACTTCTCGTCTGTAGCCAGGCCGGCTGCCACCAGTTCTTTGTCAAACTTGCGGTCCATTACGCCGAAGATGATGAAATTGATGAGGCCTATGCACAGCAGGGCGCCGCAGAAGCCGAGAGGGGCCAGAATGGAGCCGCCGGCGGCGTTGGAAATGATTGGCGCAATCCACATTACGGCGAATACACCCAGACGGGCGATGGCCATCTCCAGGCCCATTGCCATAGCCATCTCTTTGCCTTTGAACCACTTAGCCAGAATCTTGGAGACGTTGGTGCCTTCCATTTCGCAGCCGCAGCCGAAAATCATGAAGCCCAGGGATGCCATTTTTGCGCTTGCAGGCATCTCCACCCACCAGCTGCCGAGCCACTGGGCGAAGCCGGTGGTCTGGAACCAGTTGCTTATGCCCACGAATTTGATGGCGGCGCCGGCAACCATGAGGCCGGCCGAAAGAACGCCGGAGAAGCGTACGCCCAGTTTGTCCAGGATAACGCCGGCGATAATCAGGAAACCGCACACGTTAAGTATGTACTCGGAGGCGGCGTAGGTGCCGAATACGCTGCTGTTCCAGCCCATGTTGCTTTCAACCAGTGATTTGAGGGGGGACATCACGTCCACGAACATGTAAGCGAAGAACATCATCAGTGCTACCAGCACCAGTACTGTCCACCGCGCCAGCGGTGAATCATTCATCAGTTTTGCAATTTTTTCTGCCATATAAAAGTTTTGTCGTTGAATCCGAATGCGAGTCTGCAGATATTTTTGGATAGACCTTAGGTTGCGAATATAGTAAAAAACACCGAAAAAATGTATCTTTGTGCCGTTATGAATATTGAACTTAGCGAACAGGAGCAAATCCGCCGCGAATCGCTGGCGAAGCTCAGAGAATTAGGCATAGAGCCTTACCCCGCAGCAGAATACCCTGTAAACACCACTGCAGCAGACATACTCGAGGGCTATGATCCGGAAAAAGGCAACTTCAGCGAAGTCTGCATTGCAGGCCGTCTTATGAGCCGCCGCATCATGGGGGCGGCATCTTTCGGTGAACTGCAGGACGACAGCGGACGCATCCAGATATATGTAAAACGCGACGAGATATGTCCGGAAGAGGACAAGACTATGTACAACACAGTCTGGAAGAGGCTCCTGGACATCGGAGACATCATAGGTATCAAGGGCTTCGCCTTCATCACCCAGACGGGGCAGCTGAGCGTGCATGCCAAGGAACTCACTTTGCTCAGCAAGTCGCTGAGGGTGCTTCCCATAGTGAAGGAAGCCGAAGGACAGGTATTCGATGCCGTTACCGATCCTGAGCTGCGATACCGCCAGCGCTATGTGGACCTTATAATCAATCCTCAGGTGAAGGAAGTCTTCGTAAAGCGTGCGAAGATTATTTCCACCATGCGTGAGTATTTCAACAACGCCGGCTGCCTGGAAGTGGAGACTCCTATTCTCCAGGGCATTCCCGGAGGAGCCACCGCGCGCCCGTTCGTGACCCACCATAACGCCCTGGATATCCCTCTGTATCTGCGTATTGCGAACGAGCTTTACCTCAAGAGGCTGATTGTAGGCGGTTACAGCGGCGTATATGAGTTCGCCAAAGATTTCCGTAACGAAGGTATGGACAAGACCCACAACCCGGAGTTCACCTGTATGGAAATCTACGTTGCCTACAAGGATTACAACTGGATGATGCGCTTCGTGGAGAAGATGCTGGAGAAGATTTCAATCGAAGTGAACGGTACCACACGCGTGAAAATCGGTGATAACGAAGTCGATTTTGGTGGCGCGTACCGCCGTCTCCCCATTCTTGACGCAATCAAGGAGTACGCAGGAGTGGACGTTAAAGGAATGTCCGAAGACGAACTTCGCGCCACCTGCAAGCAGCTGAACGTAGATATCGAGCCTTCCATGGGCAAGGGTAAGCTGATTGACGCCATTTTCGGCGCGTACTGCGAGGAGAAGCTCGTCCAGCCTACTTTCATCATCGACTATCCCGTGGAGATGTCGCCGCTCACCAAGCGTCACCGCAGCGACCCTTCCCTCACTGAGCGCTTCGAGCTTTTCGTGTGCGGCAAGGAGCTGGCGAATGCATATTCCGAGCTGAACGACCCTATCGACCAGCTGGAACGCTTCGAGGAGCAGGCTGCCCTGAAGAGCAAGGGAGACGATGAAGCGATGTATATCGACATGGACTTCGTGCATGCCCTGGAATACGGTATGCCTCCTACCTCCGGACTTGGTATGGGTATTGACCGTCTTACCATGTTCATGACAGGGCAGACAACGATTCAGGATGTGCTCTTCTTCCCCCAGATGCGTCCGGAAAAATCGCTGAAGAAGGAAGACAAGGAGCAATAATCTATGACAGAGCAGCTTAGCTCCACCCAGAATCCCAAAGTCAAGCGTTTGCTGGCCTTGCAGAAAGATTCGTCTCTCAGGCGGGAGACGGGTCTTTTCGTGGTGGAAGGACGGCGGGAGCTACAGCATTGCATCGATGCGGGTTTTCATATAGACAGCTTTTTCGTCTGCCCTGAGCTTTGTCCTGTCCCTGAACTTCCTTCGGGTGCTAAAGTGTTCGAGATAAGCAGGGCGGTTTACGAAAAAATTGCGTACCGTGAAGGTACTGAAGGGGTGATAGCCGAAGTTCGTGCAAAGTATCTGCGGCTGGATGATTTGAGTCTGCCTGCTGAGCCTCTGATTGTCGTGCTGGAGAGCGTGGAGAAACCGGGCAACCTAGGGGCCGTGCTCCGCAGTGCCGATGCGGCAGGGGCGGACGCGGTGCTCATCTGCGACCCCCTCACTGACTTGTACAACCCCAATCTTGTCCGTGCTTCAATTGGAGCCGTCTTTACTGTCCCTTGCGTCGCCTGCAGTTCCGCTGATGCCATCAAGTGGCTCAAAGACAAGGGGATAAGTATTCTGACAGCCCAGTTGCAGGATTCTTCCCTCTACTATGAGACAGATATGGTCCGGGGCAGTGCCATAGTCATGGGTACGGAGAGTACCGGGCTCTCTCAGATTTGGAGGGACGCGGCAAGTTCCCACATCCGTATTCCCATGCTCGGGCGGCTGGATTCCCTCAATGTGTCCGTCAGCGCTGCCATACTCCTTTTCGAGGCGGTGCGTCAACGGCGGCAGCAGGCTGATAATCATCAATAGTTATAGATATGAAATATTTCTTTTTGGTATTGACTGCAGTTTTGCCTATCATTCTGTTTTCATGCAACGGACCTGTTGACCCTGATAAGCAGCCTGGCAAACCGGACGACACGGAAACGCCAGGCGACAACGGCGGCGACAACAACGGCGGCGACAACAATGGCGGGAAGGAGAAAACCGATGAAGAGCTCGGCATTGCTGCCATAGACCTTGGTCTTTCAGTTGAATGGTGTGACCGTAATATCAATGCTGTCAGTCCCGATGATTCCGGGTCGTATTTCGCATGGGGCGAGACCATTGGAAAAACCGAGTTTGTCTGGAACAACTACAAGTGGGGCAATCCCTCTGCCGGAGGCCTGAATAAGTACAACAACAATGCTACGCTTGGTAAGAATGACGGCCTCGTAAGGCTTGAGTCCGGTGACGATGCGGCTTATTCGAAATTCGGCGGCAAGTGGCGTATGCCCACGGCCGATGAGTGGCTGGAGCTCAAGCAGAAGTGTAGCTGGCAGTGGACAAAGCAGGGCAATTGTGAAGGCTTCAAGGTTACAAGTGAGGATGGAAATACAAGCATTTTCCTGCCAGCTTCCGGCGGATTTATCGGCAGCTCGCTGCAAGATGCCGGGGTGCACGGCTTTTACTGGACATCAGATATAGTTAAATCCGATCCTACAAGCGCTTATACTTTCTGGATCCGCAAGGGAGCCGTTGTGCCGGAAACCTTCCCACGTTTCTACGGTATGGCAGTGCGCCCCGTCAAGGCTAAGTAGCGCAGGCCGTGATAAGGGGCGTCGCCCAGACAGCAGGACGGCAAGAACCGGCCTCGGAGTTGTTCCGGGACCGGTTTTCTTGTGTTCACAATGGGACTGTCCATGAAAATGGACGTTTTTATGGATGAGCTGCCGAAAAATTGAATCTCGTCCACGAAAGAGGCCAATTTCGTGGACGAGATTCAATTACTTCTCATCAAGTGCTAGAACGGCAGGTCGTCGTCGGGTGCAGGAGCGCCGAAATCCTGTGGCGCAGGAGCAGGAGCCGGGGCTGCGTCACGGCGCTGGTATCCGCCGCTCTGTACCGGAGGCTGGTATGCTGGGGCCTGGTATCCGCCTCCCTGTGCCGGAGCCTGGTAGGAGGGACCGGACTGAGCCTGATATCCGCCCTGGGCGGGAATACCCTCGCCTTCGCGGCGGCCGAGCAGCTGCACATTGTCGGCCACTATTTCCGTCATATACTTTTTCTGCCCCTGCTGATCGTTGTAGGAGCGGGTGCGTATATGGCCTTCTACATATATCTGGCTGCCCTTGCGTATGAATTTTTCCGCCAGGTCCGCCAGCTGTCTCCAGAGCACGAGATTGTGCCACTCGGTATTCTCCCTTAGCTCTCCGTTGCGGTCGCGGTAGCGGTCGGTCGTTGCAAGTGTGAAGGTTGCGACTTTTGTATTTTGGCCCGCCTGGGCGGAACCCTGATCAAGGTAACGTACTTCCGGGTCTCTGCCAACGTTACCGATAAGCAAAACTTTATTCAATGATGGCATAACTATACTATATTTATTAGTTCCAAAGATAGAGTTTTTTCGGGATACTCGAAAAGTTTTTACTACTTTTGCATCCGAGTATGTACGAACTGCTGGACAAAATCGATTCTCCTGCCGACCTCAGAGGGCTTCCTCTGGAGCAATTGGGCCAGTTGTGCACTGAAATACGTACATTTATCATAGAATGTTGCGCCGTTAACCCCGGGCACCTGGCTTCAAGTCTGGGGGCGGTGGAGCTGATAGTCGGCTTTCATTATGTGTTCGACAGTCCGGAAGACAAGATAGTGTTCGATGTGGGCCATCAGGCCTA
>JAFWPT010000078.1 GCA_017509375.1 Bacteroidales bacterium
ACCCCCAAGGGGTGACGGCGCCCTCATCAATGGTCAAGTTTTCGTCCGGAACCAGGGTGGACTCGTCCACGGTGCGTATGATGCCGGTCCCGCCGCAGCAGCGGCAGGCGCCCTCGCTGTTGAAGGCAAGCTGTTCAGCACCAGGTGCATAGACCCGCTCGCCGCAAACCGGACAGTAGATGGGCTGTTCGGCCGCCACATCCAGCGTGGGCTCCAGATAATGACCGTTGGGACAGCGGTGGCTGGCAAGACGGGAAAACATGAGGCGGAGGCTGTTCAGAAGTTCCGACATGGTGCCAAAGGTGCTGCGGATACCCGGTACGCCAGGACGCTGGTGCAGGGCCAGCGCAGCGGGGACATAGTGGACGTCGTCGGCCATGGCCCGCGAGGCCTGGGTCATCCGTCGGCGGGTATAGGTGGAGAGTGACTCCAGGTAGCGGCGGGAGCCTTCTGCATACAAGACTCCAAGAGCCAGAGATGACTTGCCAGAGCCGGAGACACCGGCAATCCCCACAATCTTCCCCAGAGGGATGTCCACATCAATGTTTTTCAAGTTGTGCGCCTTGGCGCCTCGGATTTCTATTTTGTCCGGCATACGGTTAGGATTCTGATATTAATCGCTAAAACTTAAGCGGATGAATAGTGGTAACGAAACGCTGCTCTCCGCTACCGGGCGCACGGGAGACATCCAGGCGGATTACAGGACGTATGCTTTTTTCGTGCATAGCCTCGCTGAACCAATCCTGGTCAAGGCTCACTACCGAGCCCGCAGGCCCGGAAACCCTTATCCGGAGGCCGGCATCGCCGTCCCTATATATAAACTCTCCCGGAGCGGTTTCCTCTACGGAACCGGCTCCAAGGCCGTTTCTAAGCGTAATATGGCCGGAAGTGGGGCCATTGACCACATCTGTCACCACAAAGTACTTCTCATCCACGAACTCAATGCTGCGGCGGCGGGTAAGGCCCTCATAGGCATCATGCTGCACGATGAGGCGCTGGATGCGTCCTTCCGGGGTCCATTCTATTACCTTCGGCTGAGGCTTGTCATAATTCCTGTCGTCAAGAGTGATGGCATTGTGGCGTGCCGTGGCCTTGAAATAGGCCCTCTGGCGCTCTATCTCATCGTCCCCGGAATATGTATAGGCTCCGGCATCCGGCATCAGCACCTTGCCGTACGCCCAGAGTTCGAACGTGCCGAAGTCCGGCTGTGCATGCCACATGCCGCGCTGCGTGGCTTTTATTGGCATAATGATGCTGTCATCAGTCCAGCCGCTGCGGAAGCAGTAGAATCCGGTATCCGGATGGCCTGAGGACTTGTAGGCGGGAGGGACAATACCGAAATGCTCCAGAAGTTCCGGGGACGGAAGGTCGTCCCTGCGGCGGGCGTCGCTGAAGCAGGGGTGGGTTCCGTCCGGATAGCAATAGTCCAAGTGATAGTATATCATCCTCTCCAGCTGGTCCAGGCACTCCTGCGGGAAAAGATCTTTCCGGCCATTTCTCACGGCCACTTGTATGGCTTCGTTGTATGATTCCACAAAGCCGATGTGGTAGCCGGGGTCCAGTTCAAAGTGGCAGCCGTCAGGATAGGACTGGCGCGTGATTTCCTCATTAAGATTATCCACGCCGGCCTTGATCCAGGATTCGGCGTCCTTGAACTCCGGGAAGCATATTCCTGCCCGCAATATGCCGGAAGACTGATGGATAAGGTGATTCCCGGCCGGGCTGAAAGACTGCATCAGGACAGACGCGTTCTCGTGGTAGGAGCGCAGGAATTCCATCAGGAAGTCCGCCGTAAAGCTCTTTGAGTCCAGGAAGAGGGCGAACTGCCTGCTCCAGCGCAGAAGGCGTATTCCCACCTCCAGCGGCCTCCAGGCAAAGCATTCGTTGGGAGAGTCGATGCCGATGGCTCCGCTGCTTACCGTCCCCTTCTGGTCTATCCCGAACGGCTTGTAAGGGTTCTTCTTCACCCAATCGCGGAACTCCGCCACATACTCCCCGGCATATTTCTCATTGCCGGTAGTGCAGTAAACTTTCGCCAGCGAAGTCCACCATCCCTGCCTGTGGAGCTGCACCCGCATCTCTATGTCCTTTACAGGCCAGTATTCCCAATCAATGTCCTTTCCGTAGTTCCAGACCGTATCTTCCAGGACATGGAATGTATGCCGGAGGGCGTCATCGGCCCACAGGAAATCTTTCTCCGATGCTTCCCGCGAATCTTCCCCCGGGATGTAAATGCCCTGGCGGGTGCGGTAATACTCCAGAAGGGCTTCGGAGGCCTTTTTCCACTGCTCTCTATCGCAGCGTGCCTTTACCTCCTCCAGGCCGGGCCTGTCCAGGTCCATAAGGGCAAAGACGTCCTGCATATCACCTGCAGGAGTGCAGGCGACAAGGCAGAAGAAAACGCCCAGAAGCAGTATGACTTTTTTAGCAATCAATACTTATCCAGTGTGGAGCCCGTTATAGTTCTAAGCGAAGCACCCTTATTGGCCGGTTGGCGCCTTGATACTGAGTGTCGTCTATGACGGTTTCTCCGGTAGGGACGAAACCGCATTTCTCCATCACGCGCCCGCTGGCCGGGTTATCCACGAAGTGCCCGGATATAAGGGATTTGATGTCGGTCATACACCGGATATGCTCAATCATCAGTCCCAAAGCTTCCGTGCAAATGCCTCTGTTCCAATAGGGTTTGGCAATCCAGTAACCAATAAGGGGCTCGCCGTCCCTGGCCGGCAGCTTGCAACTGCACGATGGGCCGTAACCCATAGCTCCTATAGCTTCTCCGCTTTCCTTCAGTTCAATTGCCCAGGTGTTGGTAGCGTCGCAAAAGACTGTCCGTATGACATCCAGGCTCTCCTCGACGGACTGGTGCGGAGCCCATCCGGCACGCGGCCCCACATCGGGATCCGACGCCCACTTATACAGCGCAGGAGCGTCCCTGTCCTGCCAGGGGCGGAGAATAATACGGCCGGTCTCCATCACTCCATCGTAGAACAATTGTCCGGGAAGACGCTTCTTTTCCTTAGCCGGGAATGTGGCCTCGAATGCTTCAAAAGCCTCAGGATTCTCCTCGGCAACGAAATATCCCTTGGGAGGACAATAAGTGGCTTCTTCTATGCCGTTTGCTCTGAGCCAGCCGGGAATCAGTTCCTGAGCCAGGAAAAAGGGGGCCATATCATCTTTGGGAAAGTCGTGATAATGGATGCCCAGTTTGCCGGCAAGATCAAACCCGGCGTGCTTGTAAAAGTCAATATTCCCTTCCATGCAAAGGAATCCGACCCCCATTTCTCTTGCCTTATCCAATGCAAAGGTCAAAAGCCGGAGACCATATCCTTTGCGTTTAAGGCCGGGCTGGATGCAGATGGGACCGAAAGTCCAGGAGGGCTTGCGCGTCCCGTCAGGAAGTACCAATTCCGCCTTGGAGAACATCACATGGCCGATCAAGCGGCCATTCTCTTCCATCACAAAGTCCAGTTCCGGAATGAAGTCCGGATTGTCCCTGTAGCAGTGCAGCACAAAGTGCTCCGTG
>JAFWPT010000079.1 GCA_017509375.1 Bacteroidales bacterium
AACGCCCGAGCCCTCACCAGGGCGGAGGATCCCAAGCATGCCAGCCTTCCTTTCAATGCGGACCGGGCCGGTTTCGTAATGGCCGACGGCGCCGGCGTGATCATCCTCGAAGAGATGGAGCATGCGTTGGCCCGCGGAGCCCATATCTATGCGGAAATGGTGGGCTATGGCAGTACTTGTGACGCATACCATGCCACCGCCCCTCGTCCGGACGGCAGTACACAGGCCCGCTGCATACTTATGGCGCTTGACCAGGCCGGATACGATCCGGAAAAGGATACCGTCTATGTGAACGCCCACGGTACAGGCACCCAGCTAAACGATGTGGCGGAAACTGCGGCCTGCAAGCTTGCCTTCGGCGACGAAGCTTACAAAATCCATATCAGCAGTACTAAATCAATGCACGGCCATATGTTCGGTGCGGCAGGTGCGGCTGAAGCTATAGCTACGGTTATGGCTTTGGAAGAAGGTGTCATCCCTCCAACCATCAACCTGGACAATCCCGATCCTGAATGCGATCTGGACTATACTCCCAACGTAGCCGTAAAAGCCGACCCCAATCTTGGAATATCCAATTCCTTCGGCTTCGGCGGCCATAACGCATGCATCGCGTTCAGGCGCTTTGAGCAGTAGGGGCTAATACTTCATCCCCAGGTTATACATGATGAAGCTGTAGATATCGGCTTGCTCCTCAAGTATTTTGGCAAGGGGCTTCCCGCCGCCGTGCCCGGCTTTGGTATCTATGCGGATGATGACCGGTGCGTCTCCGGCCTGGCATTTCTGCAGGGTTGCGGCGAACTTGAACGAGTGAGCCGGAACTACGCGGTCGTCGTGGTCGGCAGTGGTAACCAGGGTGGCAGGGTAGCAAGTGCCCGGCCGCAGGTTATGGAGAGGGGAGTAGCCGAGCAGGTAGCGGAACATTTCTTCACTGTCCTCGCTGGTACCATAATCGGGCGCCCAGTTCCAGCCAATCGTGAACTTGTGGTAGCGGAGCATATCCATTACACCCACCTGGGGGATGGCAACTGCGTAGAGTTCAGGCCGTTGAGTCATACAGGCACCCACCAGCAGACCGCCGTTGGAACCGCCCATGATGGAAAGCTTCTCGGAAGAAGTATAAGCTTCTGCAATCAGCCATTCGGCTGCTGCGATAAAGTCGTCGAATACATTCTGCTTGTTCAGCCGGGTGCCGGCCATGTGCCATGCTTCGCCGTATTCTCCGCCGCCGCGCAGGCACGCCTGAGCATAGATGCCACCTTTCTCCAGGAAAGGTATACGCATGGCTGAGAAACCGGGGGTCATGGAGATGTCGAATCCGCCGTATCCATAAAGGAGCACAGGGTTGCTGCCGTCCATTTTGATGCCTTTGCGGTAGGTGAGGAACATAGGGATGCGGGTGCCGTCTTTGGACGGGTAGAACACCTGCACGCTCTCGTAGCCTGACAGGTCGAAAGCAGTTTCAGGCTGCGCATACACCTTGCTCTCCAGAGTTTCAGTGTCGAGACTGTAGATAGTTCCGGGGGTGGTGAAAGAGGAATACGAGTAGTAGCACCAGTCTTCGTTCATCTTGCTGTTGAAGCCGGCGCTGCCTGCACCGGGCAGGGCAATCTCCTGCATCGGACCACCGTTCCGGGGCATTATGTAACTATGAGTGGCGGCATCTTTCATGTATGATGCAATGATTTTGTCGCCGGTGAAAACTACACCGTTCAGCACGCAGTCGGACTCCGGAATCACTTCAGTCCAGTCGCTATATGAAGGCTTGCGCAGATCGGCTGCAAGCAGGCGGTTCATAGGGGCGTTGAAGTTGGTGAAAAGGTAAATCTTGTCCCCGTCGGTTTCTACCGGGTAGCAGAAATTCTTCATGTCCCTGGTCATGCGCACGAAGCCGCTTTTTTTACGGAAGTCATACACATACAGTTCGTTGCCCACGTCGGCGCCGCTTTCCTCAAGGAAGCCAATGGTTTCTTCTTCGTTTATGTCGAAAGTGTAGAACCTGAGCGGCTGTTCCGGGTTTTCGTAGAACAGCGAATCCTCAGTCTGAGGAGTGCCGATCTTATGGTAATAGACCTTGTGCCCCTCGTTTTTGACGGAGAATTCATGTCCCTCTTCAGGTATGCCGTATGCGCTGTAGTAGAATCCGTCTCCACGCCATGCAGCCCCGGAAAATTTAGCCCATTCTATATGGTCTTCAAGCAGTTGTCCTGTTTTAACATCCATAACGTAGAATTCTACCCAGTCGCTTCCGCTACGGGATATGCTGTATGCCAGCAGACTGCAGTCTTTGTTGAACCAGGTGCCGTTGAGGGCCACGGTGCCGTCATCGCTCAGTTTGTTCGGGTCGAGGAATACCCGGGCTTCTCCGCCTGGCTCGTCCATTTCGTACAACACGCTCTGGTTCTGAGTGCCGTCGTTGCGGTAGAAGTACCATTTTCCGTTTGGCTTGCGGGTGGGGACGCCGATTTTCTCATAGTTGCTGACTTGCTTGAGACGTTCGAGCAATTTGCCCCTGAAAGGAATCTTGTCCAGGCAGGCAGCCGTATACTTGTTCTCGGCAGCGACCCAGGCTGCGGTTTCTTCGGAATTGTCGTCCTCCATCCAGCGGTAAGGGTCGGCTACTTCGGTTCCGAAATAGTTGTCTATGGTGTTGTCTTCCCGCGCTACGGGCATTTGTGGCGCACACGCGCCAAGGATAAGGCTTCCCATGGGAATGAGTGCAAATAGTCGTCTGATTTTCATGTGTTTATGATTTAACTAGCTATGTCGTCGGGGGTGTAACCGCTGCGCAGGCGTTCTTCGAACGCGGACGCAAGCGTGGAGAGCCTGGTCGAGTCACTGAGCTTTTCCGGGGTCTCCTGCTGCCCGCTGTCGGGGAGAGCGGGCTGCAGGAGACCCCGGAAAAGTTCAGTGACTCGACCAGGCTCTCCACGCTTGCGTCCGCGTTCGAAGAACGCCTGCGCAGCGGTTACACCCCCGACGA
>JAFWPT010000080.1 GCA_017509375.1 Bacteroidales bacterium
ATGTTATCGATACCAGAAAAGCTCCGGAGAACGCCAGTTACCGCCTGGTAGTGGAGCTTAACGACGGCCGCCAGTTTATCACTCCGTGGGCGAATGTAAACACGGCTCCGGAGATTACTGATATTTCCTATACCCTCGACGAGCAGAATCTTTATATGCAGTGCAGTATGCAGGGGCAGGATACTGTAAGGAATTTCTGCTGGGATTACGACGAGCTCTGGGAATATCACGCCTACTTCGTCCCCGACCTCTTATATGTAGATGGCAAGTACGTGGTAAAAAAACGTTTCAAGGAGTATTACTATTGCTGGAACAACCGGAGTTCCATAGAACCTTGTATGGCTACCTCCGAAGGGCAATCGGAGAACAGGATAGAGAACTACAGGTTCTTGACTATCCCCCGTACGGACTACAGACTGTCGCAGCTGTATTCCATCACGCTCGCCGCCAAGGGGCTCACATCCGGGGCGAAAGCGTATATAGAGCATCAGTCCAAAATCTCGAACGGTACCGGAGATTTGTTCTCACCGGTTCCCAGCGAAATGCGTGGCAACATCAGGAACTCCAGAAATCCCGAAGAGGCGGCCATAGGATACATCAGCGTGTGCAAACGCTCTTTCAAGCGCATATTCATAGGCTTTGCCGATATATACAAAAGTCCCTTCGACCCCGAGTCCCTGCTGTTCTATCCGGAGCCCGATGAGTCCGGCAATTACAATCTGGACGAGTATTTCCACTATAACTCCCCGGTATCGTTTGAAGGCAACGAGCCCAACAAGACCAATGTAAAGTGGGGCGCCAAGATATGCACCGACTGCCGGGCTTGGGGAGGAACCAAGACCAAGCCCGAATGGTGGCCAAACGACGACGAATGATGAGACGGACAGGATTAATAGCAATGCTCTTGCTGGCCGCCCTTTCCGGGAGGGCGCAGGTGTACGTGTCCACCGACAAGGCCTGCTACCTTGCAGGCGAGCGTATCTGGTGCTCGGTGTTCTGCGCCGAAGGGCCTTCCGTGGCGTACCTGGAGCTCGTTTCTTCCGACGGCACAGCCGCCAGGACCCGTATAGACATGCGCAAGGGAAGGGGCGGCGGCTCGCTGCAGCTCCCGTTAAGCATACCCACCGGCAATTACAAGCTGTTTGCCTACAGCGGCCCGTCCGATGCCGGATACGGCGGCCCGGTGCTGTCCGTATTCAACCCCTTTACCACCGACAGGGTGAAAGACGGGGTGGAGATTGTGGAACCGGAAAGCTACGTTGCCGAGGCGCGGGTGCCTGCAAGCTATGGCATTGCGGCCACAACCGCCGGGACCGTGGTGTTGGAGAATACTTCCGGGAAGCAGCTCAGTTGCTGCGTTTCGCTCACCCGCAGCGATTCCATAAGAGGGGCGGCTTACCGTTCCATCGCTTCTTTCAGCCCCGGAAAACCTCGTCCGGAGGAGCACGGGGAGGTGTTGAGGGCCAGATTGGAGGGGCCCGACGCCGCTGTAGTCGCAGGGGAAGAAGTAGCGGCCATCATAGCTGTTCCCGGTGCCAAGACCGATTGCTACACGGCGCATCCCGACGGAGACGGAACGGTGGTTTTCGAAACCGAGAACATTTTCGGCGAAGCGGATCTGGTGTGCCTGCTCGAGGGCTTGAACCCGGAGAGGAGATGCCACCTGGAGATTCAGTCTCCCTTCTTGTCTCCCGAGGCCGGCGACCTGCCCAAGCTGCAGCTGTGCCGGACTATGGAAGGCGACCTGCTGCGACGTACATCTTCGCTGCTGAAGGAAAGGGCCTCGGATACGCTTGCGACCACTCTGCCAATGCGCCGCGACCATTTTATGCTTACCCATGAATGTATCTCCTACGTACTGGACGACTATACCCGCTTCCCCACGATGGAAGAAGTGTTCGTGGAGATTACTCCCACGGTCAAGCTCCGCAGGCGCGGCGGCAAGCCCAAGATATATGTGCTGATGAACAACAACGTGGTAAGCAGTTCCACGGTCTGGGGGGATGCAGTGGTGATGATAGACGGAGTTCCGGTGCCCGACCACAAGCTCATCGAGACTTACGACCCGGCAATAGTTAAGGTGGTAGAGGTGTATCCGTACAAGTACAATTTAGGGTACAGGATATTCGAAGGGGTGGTTAACCTGGTGACTTTCAAGGGTAATATGCCCGGAGTGCTGTTTGACGACAACGTGCGTATATATGACTTCCAGGGTTGCTCGTGGCCCATGGCCCATCAGGGAGACGAAACCCTGTACTGGCATCCTCTGGTGAACCTCGCTCCGGGGGAAAGGCTGGAATTGCCGGCGGACGGCCTGGTTCCCGGGGTGGAGTATTCCCTGTCCGTCGAAGGCCTTACGCCTGAAGGCCGTGCTGTGTATCTGAGAAAATCGTTCGTCAGATAATTGCAAACTTGCAAGATTCGGACTATATTTGCATTCGGTTACAGCGAAATATATTTGATTCTATGTTTATATTCAATTCTTCCATCGGTAAGAAGTTCATCCAGGCGGTGAGCGGCGCTTTTCTCGTAATTTTCCTGCTCCTGCATTCCACAATCAATTTCTTCTCCGTAATTGATTCTTTTACAGGTAAATACGGCAGTGTTGCGGCGGATGCCGACCTGTTCTCGAAGGGCGACGGCCTTTTCAAACTCGGCTGCGACTTCATGTCCACTCCCGTAATCAGCATTATGGTTCCGGTACTTGCGCTCGGTTTCCTGGTGCATATCCTTTACGGTTGCTGGCTTACCTGGAGCAATATCCGCGCCCGCGGAGGCTGGAAGCGCTATGCAGTGGCCAGCAAGGCCAAGTCCGATTCCTGGTCAGCCAGGAACATGCTGGTTCTCGGTCTCCTGATTCTCGGTTTCATCTTCTATCATCTCACTCATTTCTGGGCCAAGATGCAGCTTCCCGAGATGTTCGGTATAGGAAGTTTCGAGAACGACCCCTATCTCCTGCTTAATGTGTCTTTCGGTGCATGGTGGCGGCTTCTGCTTTACCTGGCATGGTTTGCAATAGTATTCCTCCACCTTACCCACGGCTTCTGGAGTATGTTCCAGACAGTCGGCTGGAATGGCAAGACCTGGTTCAAGAGAGTTAAGGTCATCGGTGTCATAGTTGCCGGACTCATTGCTTTCATGTTCGCTGCTACAGCAATCAACGCTTTCCTTCAGGCGAACTTTATCATAGGCTGATAAATCCCTATTTTTAACCAAAACATATTTTGGAACCCGGCGGAAGTGCGAAGTCCGCCGGGTTTCTTTTTGTGGCTATTAATTATTACCTTTGTGTGATAACCATATATTTATTATAGATGAAACGTTTTCTGTTTTTTATAGCGCTGCTGGCTTCGGCTTGCTGCAAGCCTGCGGCAGATATGCATCCCGCATGGACCTACGATTCCGTAGTGTATGAAATCAACATCCGGCAGTATTCTCCGGAAGGTACCTTCAAAGGGGTCGAAGCCCAGCTGCCGCGGCTCAAGGATCTTGGCGTCGATGTGCTCTGGCTCATGCCTATGTACAAGATAGGGGAAGTCGAGCGCAAGGGAAGCCTTGGTTCCTATTATGCTATTTCCGACTATTGCGCCGTGAATCCTGAGTTCGGTACCATGCAGGATTTCGACGAGCTGCTTGCCGCAGCTCACGATGCCGGATTCAAAGTTATTCTGGACTGGGTGGCCAACCAGACTGCTCCGGACCATATCTGGATGGAGGGCCGTCCCGCTGATTTCTATGAGAGGGATTCCCTCGGCAACGCCATCTGGGAGTATGACTGGACCGATACCCGCAGCCTCAATTATGAAAACGAGGCCGTCTGGGCCGCTCAGGACAGCTGCATGCGCTTCTGGCTGGACAAAGGAGTGGACGGATTCCGCTGCGATGCCGCCGGAGAGATGCCGTCAAAGTTCTGGCTAAGCGTGCTTCCCGGCATACGGAAAGATTATCCTGAGGCCTACCTGCTGGCCGAAGCGGAGAAGCCCGAGCTCAGCAATCCTGCCGAAACTTTCGACGCTACTTATGCCTGGGAACTGCATCACCTGATGAACGATATTGCAAAGGGCGATAAAGGCGTGCCGGACTTGAAGGCATATCTTGACAAAGATGCCGTCAGCACTCCTCCCAGCGCTTTCCGCCTCACTTTTACCTCCAATCACGATGAGAATTCATGGGCCGGAACCGAATTCGAAAGGATGGGCGATGCGGCGAAAGTAATGGCAGTTCTTTGTTTTACCCTGCCCAAGAGCCAGCCGCTTATCTATACCGGTCAGGAAATCGGTTTGGACCGCCGTCTGCAATTCTTCGAGAAGGATGCTATTGAGGATTGGTCCGCTAACGAGTGGACTTCTTTCTGGAAAGAATTGGTGGCGCTCAAGCATGCTAATCCTGCGCTTGCCGCGGGCGAAAAGGGCGGTGCCATCGAGTATATAGACAAGGTCCCTGAGGGCGTGTTCGCTTTCCGCAGGGCCGTGAGGGGCAATAACGTAAGCGTTTGGGCCAATCTTTCCGAAGACCCCGTGACTCTGTCTGACGGCAGGGTGCTCCCGGCTTGGGGCTATGACATTAAATAACATCATTGGATTATGTACAATAGGGTTTTATTGAAACTTAGCGGCGAGAGCCTCGGCGGCCCCGAGGGAAAGGGCCTGGATCCCGCCAGCCTTAGCAGGTACGCTTCAGAGATAGTGGAAGCGGTGCGCGAAGGGCGTCAGGTTGCCATCGTAAACGGTGGCGGCAATATTTTCCGCGGCCTGCAGGGAGTGGGCAAGGGCTTCGACCGGGTTACCGGTGACCGTATGGGTATGCTGGCCACTGTAATCAATTCGCTGGCCCTTTCTTGTGCCATACGAAGCCTGGGCGTTGAGGCCGAAGTGTTTACGGCCACCCCCATGGAGCCGTACGCACGTTATTACACCAGGGACAATGCGGTTGCAGTCCTGGAACGCGGCGGCGTCGCCCTGATATCCGGCGGCACCGGAAATCCCTTCTTCACCACTGATTCGGGAGCCGCCTTGCGTGCCCTTGAACTCGGTGCGGATGCCCTTTTGAAGGGGACTCGAGTGGACGGGGTATATACCGCGGATCCGGAGAAGGACCCTACTGCGGTGCGTTATGAGGAACTGACCTTTACCAAGGCGCTTTCCGACCACCTCAAAGTAATGGACCAGACTGCTTATGCGTTGTGCGAGCAGGGGCCGGTGCCCATCGTGGTATTTGACATAACCCGTCCAGGCAACCTTGCAAGGCTGCTCAGGGGCGAGCCTGTAGGAACGGTAGTAAAAGCGGAGTAATGAACCTCAAATCCCTGGCCAAGGATACGGCCATTTACGGCCTCAGCAGCATTGTCGGCAGGTTCCTGAATTATCTGCTCGTGCCCGTTTATACCTATAAGATAGCGGCTTCCAGCGGCGGCTACGGCATTGTCACCAACCTGTATGCCTATACTGCACTGCTGCTGGCGCTGCTCACCTTCGGCATGGAGACAACTATGTTCCGTTTCTCCAACAAGGACGGGGAGGATCCGCGCAGGGTATATGGTACGTCGCTCAAGATGGTCGGGACCGTTGCGCTGCTCTTCGTTGCGGTAGTGCTTGCGCTGATCAGGCCCATCGCCGGAGCCATGGGATACGCCGAGCATCCCGAGTACATAGGGTGCATGGCAATTATCGTGGGACTGGACGCCTTCCAGGCCATCATGTTCTCCAAGCTGCGGATCGACCGCCGTCCGCTGAAGTTCATGGCACTAAAGTTCGCGTTCATCATCCCGAATATCCTTTTGACCCTTGTCATCTTCCTGGTGCTTCCGCTGCTGTTCGGCTCGCATCCCGGACTGGAGGCCGCTTATCAGCATTACAACGGCGGAGTCGGGTTTATATTCTTTGCCAACCTTACATGTACGGCGCTGGTTACGCTGGGGTTCATTCCTGAACTGCGGGGGCTCGGGGTCAAGTTCGACCGGGCACTGGCAAAGCGTATGCTGGCCTACACCTGGCCGCTGCTGCTGCTGAGCCTGGTGGGCATATTGAACCAGGTGGCGGACAAAATACTCTTCCCATACCTTATTCCTGGAGACGAAGGTCGCGTGCAACTCGGCATTTACGGCGCCTGCGTCAAGATTGCGATGATAGTGGCCCTTCTCACTCAGGCTTTCCGTTACGCGTACGAACCTATAGTATTCAACGGCAGCCGGGACAAGAACAATCCGGATACCCTGGCGGACGGCATGAAGTATTTCGTGATATTCGCCTTGCTTGCGTATCTGGCCGTAGTGGTGTATATGCCCATACTCCGCCACTTCATACAACCTGCATACTGGGAGGGCCTTGGCGTCGTGCCTGTCGTGATGATGGCCGAGATATTCATGGGTATCTACTTTAACCTCTCCTTCTGGTACAAACTCACTGACCAGACCTGGTGGGGGGCGGTTATCAGCGCCGCCGGAGCGGCGGTGATGATAGCCGTCAACGTGTTGTTTGTGCCCCGTATCGGCTACTGGGCGTGCGCCTGGGGCGGTTTTGCAGGCTATGGTACTTCGATGGTACTGAGCTGGCTCATAGGGCGCGGAAAATTTTCGGTTCCCTATGACTACAAGTCAATATTGCTGTTTACCGGCCTTGCAGCCCTTATTTTCGCTGCGGTTTCGCTGCCCTCCTGGCTGGGCCGCGAGCTGAATTCCTGGCTCACGATGGGTGTCGGCACCCTGCTTCTGGGAGTATATGGAATATTTATTTTGAAAGA
>JAFWPT010000081.1 GCA_017509375.1 Bacteroidales bacterium
AAGATATCTATCCATACCACCAGCTGGCTCTCTGTTATGGCCTTACAGGGGATAAAAAAGCCAAGGCCGAAGCTCTCTCCTTCGTGATGCAGGCTAATCCGGAAACCCCTATGTATGCCGAAGGCTTGTATGAACTCGGCAGGGCTTATATGGACATAAACGATAATTCCAGGGCTCTGACCGCCTTCAGTCTGTTGCGGGACAATTCTTCCAACAAGAGCGTCCGGGCGAAGGCGTTGATAGGCATGGGCATGGTGAGCCGTAACACCAAAGACTACAAACAGGCCCTGGCGTGCTACAAGGAGGTAGTGAAACTGGTGCCGGGAAGCCAGTACGGCGAGGATGCCCTGTTTGCAATCGAATCCATTTACCAGACCCTCCAGACTCCGGAAAAGTACCTGGAATACGTGGAAGCCAACAATCTCACGGCCGGAAAATCCGATACTGATAAAGAAGATTTGTATTTCAATACCGCCGAGCAAGTGTACCTTGCCGGTAATTATACCCAGGCCGCCTCGTCCCTTCAGAAGTATCTCGACAGCTATCCAAACGGCAGCCATGTGACTAATGCATATTTCTATCTTGCAGAGTCTTATGCTGCTCTCGACAATAAGGAAAAAGCCTGCGATTACTACGACAAAGTCGTCGCGGCGTCTGACGCAGGTTCTTTTGCCGAGACTTCCATGCTCCGTTCCGGAGAGCTGAATTACAGCCTTGAACGTTATGCCGCAGCATATGATGTGTACCTGCGTCTCCGGGATAACGCCAAACTTGACGGCAACCGCATCCAGGCATTGTTCGGAATGATGCGATCCGCATTCAAGGGCCGTTCCTATGAACAGGCGTCCGAAGCTGCGTCGGCCGTTTCCGCACTGCCCGGACTGACCCAGGGACAGAAGCGCGAAGCCTCGTATATCAAGGCCAAGTCTTTGCTTTCCAGCAGCCGCAGGGACGAGGCTATGGACGAATTCCGCAGCCTTGCCGCACAGCCATCCACTGCCGAAGGTGCAGAAGCGAACTACATACTCATCCAGGACCAGTTCGACAGGGCCGATTATGATGCGGTGCAGAAGAGTGTATTCAACTTCTCGGACAAGGCAGGCGGACAGAATTACTGGCTTGCCCGTTGTTACATCACCCTTGCCGACACTTTCGTCCAGATCGGCCAGACAGCGCAGGCCAAGGCTACGCTGGCCAGCATCAGGGATGGCTATACTCCTGAAAGGCAAGATGATGATATCCAGGATATGGTACAATCCAGGCTGAACAAACTTAACTAGCATCCAAGTATGAAACGTTCCATTATACTATTTGCAGCACTCGCGATACCGTTCGGCCTTTTTGCCCAGAACCTCAATCCTGAGGTGCAAGTGACCAATGAATACGTATCCCAGATAAATGACGTGGTGAAGCAGGGGCCGGCTATGACGGTGCCCGATTCTATGCTGCGTTTCGACTATCACTTCGATTACTCGGTTTTCGAAACTCCGTACAAGGGAGCATACGAGTTTTCTCCATATTCCGTGGCGATTACCCCTGCAGCCGGTGGGTACGATGGCCGCAAGCTCTATCTGAGGGCAGGTGCAGGATATGTGCTGAAACCCGAGCTGGATGTATTGTGGGCTGCGGTTGACGGAAAGAAAATGTCGGTCAACCTGTTTGCCGGGGGCGACGGCTTCCTGGGCAATTATCTTGGCATAGGGAAAGACACTTTCGTCTCGGATAAGTCGGTGAAGCACTTCGGCTGGGATTTTGGAACCAAAGCCGGAGTTGACACCCGTATCAATATCGGACAAGCCGTACTTCGCGCTGAAATCGGATATGAAGGCATTTTTACCGGGCATGAGTTGTACCAGCGGGGCTTCGGTCATGCACCTTATGCCAGCGTAAAGCTTAAAAAGGACAATGCCGACGGTTTCGCTTATGCGGCGTCTGTGAGTTACCGCTATGTAAACGACCATGTGGAAGGCTGGGGCCCTCTCCAGGACCATGATATCCGCCTGAACGCTACGGTGTCACCTTACGTCAACCGGAAATGCCGGGTAGGGATGGATATCTCCTTCGCTTACAATACTTTCTATTATACGGCGGAGGTTCATCCCCACATCGTTTTCCGTGCAGGGAAGTGGGATTTCGACGCCGGTCTGAGGCTGGACTGGTTTGACGGACGATCCATAGTTCAGGACTTAAATCCTCGTCCGGATGTGAGGGCTACGCTGCATCTGTTCAAAAACCGTTTCGACATTTATGCAGGAGCCGTAGGACGTGATTATGTTATGTCTTTCTGGGACTACAAAGTCCGTGCACACCGTTATTTTACCAATTACGTGGATCCCCGTCCCGTCCAGGAGATTGCAGACTGCTTCCTGGGCTTCCGCGGCTTCACCGGCTTCGGACTCAGGTATGATGTGAAAGCCGGATACCGTTTCCTGGAAGATGTTCCGTTCTGGGCCGTCAGCGCAAGCGGAGATGAAGACATACGTTTTGTTAGCTGCAATATGCTTCATGCCGATGCGGAACTGAAATGGACTTCAAAACGCTTCGACGTGGAAGCCGCCGCTCACTATATCTGGCTGCCGGAGGAACTTGAGGACCGGGTTTTCGCTCCTTCCACAGTTACCGCCGACCTTAAGGTAACGTACAATTGGTTCAGGAGGATATATGCCGGATTGAGCGGTGGCATGGCAAGCTCCCGCCGGGCAATGGTGGGCGCCAATGCCGTAGAAATCCCCTGGTATATCGATTTGGGAGCATACACGGAGTATAAGCTCAACAGCAAGCTTGTATTCTGGCTGAAGGGCAGCAATCTCCTGAACCAGGAGATCAGGCAGAGCCCGATGTTTTGCCAGTACGGGCCTTCGGTCATAGCAGGCGTCACCCTGAGTTTGTAATTTTTTGTGTAAATTTGTGAGTTTAAATAGATATTATGATTGATCAGGAAGAGATGAAGCAGGCGGAAGAACAGTATTCCGCTAACAGTATCCAGGTTCTTGAAGGACTCGAGGCAGTCCGCAAGCGCCCCTCAATGTATATTGGCGACGTGTCCGAACGCGGCCTCCATCACCTTGTGTATGAGGTCGTTGACAACAGTATAGATGAAGCTATGGCGGGCTTCTGCGACAGTATAGACGTGCGCATCCTGGAAGGAAATTCCATACGCGTCCGGGATAACGGCCGCGGCATTCCTACTGGCATGCACGAAAAGGAGCACCGTTCAGCCCTGGAAGTGGTACTTACAGTACTCCATGCAGGAGGTAAGTTCAGCAAGGACAGCTATAAAGTGTCCGGTGGCCTGCACGGCGTGGGCGTATCCTGCGTGAATGCCCTCGCAGACAGCCTGGTAGCGGAAATTCACCGTGAAGGCAAGATCTTCGTCCAGAAGTATTCCAAGGGAAAACCCCTTG